>CAYMTH010000101.1:0-11041 GCA_964393235.1 uncultured Solibacteraceae bacterium
ACGCCGCCCTCGTCGAACTCCACGACCAGCAGACCCTCGAACTCAAGGCCCGCAACGAATGGGCCCTCGGTCTCAACCAGGAACTGCAGGCCGCCGGCGCGCGCGTCCGGGAACTCCAGGACGAACTCGCCGCCGAACAGGCCGCCGCCCGCGCCGCCATCGAAGGCTACCAGTCCGAAGTCGCCCGCCTCGAAGCCGAACGGGTCCAGGCGCTCCAATGGGGCAACGATCTCACCGCCGAGCTCGACGCCGCCCGCGCCGAACACGCCAAGGCCGTCGCCGCCCTCAACCAGGCCGAAGCCCTCGTCGAAGAGCGCACCAAATGGGCCCAGTCCCTCGACGCCGAAATCGCCAACCTCCGCGCGCAACTCGAATCCATCCGCGGTTCCAAGTGGCTCCGCCTCGGCCGCAGCATCGGCGTCGGACCCAAGGTCGAATAGCGAATGGCCCTGCTCTGGCGCGTCCTGCGCAATCTCCCCCTGCTTGTCCTCTCGCCGGTCCTGCTCGGCCTGCCTCTCGTCGCCATCGCGTTAGCCGATCTCGTCCGCAAGCTCCTCCCCAAGCCCAAGCTCCAGCCCGACACCCGGCCCAACACCGCCGCCGCCTCCATCGTCATCCCCAACTGGAACGGCCGCGACCTCCTCGAAAAGTACATCCCGTCCATCCTCGAGGCCACAAAGCACAACCCCGCCAACGAAATCATCGTCGTCGACAACGCCAGCGCCGACGGCTCGGCCGCCTTCCTGAAGGAACACTTCCCCACCGTCCGCGTCCTCGAAATGGACCGGAACTACGGCTTCGGCGGCGGCTCCAACCGCGGCTTCGCCGCCGCGAAGAACGACATCGTCGTCCTCCTCAACAGCGACATGCGCGTCGCCCCGGACTTCCTCCAGCCCCTCCTCGACGGCTTCTCCGACGAAAAGGTCTTCGCCGTCTCCTGCCAGATCTTCTTCTCCGATCCCAACAAGCTCCGCGAGGAAACCGGCCTCACGCAGGCCTGGTGGGAAAACGGCGGCCTCCGCGTCCGCCACCGCATTGACGACCAGGTCACCTCCGCCTTCCCCTGCTTTTACGGCGGCGGCGGCTCCTGCGCCTTCGACCGCCGCAAGTTCCACGAACTCGGCGGCTTCGACGAACTCCTCCGCCCCTTCTACCTCGAGGACACCGACCTCGGCTTCCTCGCCTGGAAGCGCGGCTGGAAAGTCCTCTACGAACCCCGCTCCGTCGTCTGGCACGAGCACCGCGGCACCATCGGCAAGAAGTTCTCCCAGGCCTACATCAATTCCATCCTCAAGAAAAACTTCCTCCTCTTCTGCTGGAAAAACATCCACGAAGGGCCCCGCCTCGCCGAGCACTTCTTCTTCGCCTTCGCCGGCGCCTGGTTGAGCGTGCTCTTCGGAGACTCCTTCGAACGCCCCAACCCCCTCGCCCTCTGGCGGGCCTTCAACCAACTCCCCGGCGCCCTCGCCAGCCGCCGCCGCGCCCAGGCCCTCGCCGCCATCTCCGATACCGAAGCCTTCCGCCGGCCCATGCCCGGCTACTTCCTCGACCGCTTCACCCCCCTGCCCAAAACCAAGGAACGCCCCGCCGTCCTCTTCCTCTCCCCCTACCCCGTCTGCCCGCCCATCCATGGCGGCGGCGTCTTCATCTACCAGACCCTCCTCGAACTCGTGAAACACGCCGACGTCCACCTCATCGTCCTCCTCGACGAAGAGTGGCAGCGCGAAGCCCACGACGAACTCACCGCCAAGTGCAAGACCGCCGAGTACCTCGTCCGCCTCGAAGGCCGCCCCCGCGGCATCGGCTCCCTCACCCCCTACGCCGTCCGCGAGTTCGCCAACGACGATCTCCGCTGGGCCATCCACCGTACCGTCCTCCTCCACAAAGTCGACCTCCTCCAACTCGACTACACCAACATGGGCCAGTACGCCGAACAGTTCCGCCAGATCCCCAACGTCCTGTTCGAACACGACGTCTACTTCCAGTCCATCGGCCGCTCGCTCGCCAAGGACGCCGCCTGGCTCCGCCGCCCCGGCGCCGCCTACGAATACCTCCGCGCCCTGCGCTACGAGATCCAGCTCCTCCCGAAAATGGATCGCATTCAGATGTGCAGCAGTGCCAACGAGGACTACCTCCTCGAGTTCCTGCCCGATCTCAAACCCCGCCTCCAGACCGGCCTCCGCGCCGGCATCGACACCACCCGCTACCACTACGACGCCACCCACCGCGAGCCCGACACCCTCCTCTTCCTCGGCTCCTTCCGCCACATCCCCAACCGCGAAGCCCTCGACTGGTTCATCCACCATGTCTGGCCCCGCATCGTCGACGCCCGCCCGCAAACCAGACTCGTCATCATCGGTTCCGACCCGCCCCCGCGCCACTCCCTCCCCGAAGTCGGCCACGTCGAGATGATCGGCTTCGTCGACGACGTCCGCGACGCCCTCGCCCGCTACGCCGTCTTCATCTGCCCCATCCTCACCGGCTCCGGCGTCCGCGTCAAGCTCCTCGAAGCCTTCGCCGCCGGCATCCCCGTCGTCTCCACCACCATTGGCGCCGAAGGCCTCTGCCGCCACGATGGCGACACCTGCCTCCTCGCCGACGCCCCCGACGCCTTCGCCGCCCAGACACTCAAACTCCTCGACGCCCCCGCCGAGGCCGCCGAACTCGCCTCCCGCGCCCGCCGCCACGTCGTCGACGAGTGGGACATGGCCACCATCACCCGCAAGCTCGCCGACTCCTACCGCGAAGCCATCGCCGAAAAGCGGACTTCAAACACACGTTTGAGCTAATTGCGCCCCTTCTCCTGATCGAACAGCCGCTCGTAGTCCTCCCAGTGCGCCATCATGATCTTCACCTTCCGGCGCAGTTGATCCACCAGGTCCGGTCCCAGCACCCGGATGTTCTCCTTCGCCGGCGGATGCGCCAAGTCGAGCACCGGCGCCCGCGCCGCATTTAACAGGTCGATCAGTACCAGCGTGTTGTCCACCTCCCGCCGCGCCGCGTCCTTGATCATCCGCCACTGCACGATATCGGTCAGGTCCCGCTGAAACTCCACCGGCCGCCGCAACTGTCCCTGCTTGGTCTGGTCCAGCAGGTATTGATACTCAAATCCATTCCGCGCGTTCTCAATCAACACCCGGAAGATCCGCACCCGCAGGTCGAGCAGATCCATCGCCGGCGACTTCGGCAGCGACCCGATCGCCGCCCGCGCGCGGTCCAGGTCCCCGGCCATCCGTGCCAGCAAGGTATTCGAAACCGCCATGCCCCCGAGCCCCTGATACTGCCGCGTGCCCTGAATATCGCCCAGATCCCGCGCCCGCTCCTCGGTCCGCGCCTGGAACAGGAACGGCCGGTAGTAGGCGGTCTCGGCATCGGTCAACTCTTCCGGAAACGGCACGAACGGCCGCGTTAACCACCGCTGATGCACACCGCCGATGTAGAAAATCGTGCCGCCGTAGTTCAAAACATCCACATCCCGCTGCACCTTGTGAATCGCCACCCACGCATCCACCAGCGCCCCGGCGCCCTTCTCCCCCACCTGCGCCCCGGCGATCCGCCGCAACAACTGCAGCCGCGAAACCTCGCCCTGCGTCGGCGTCGCCCGGAACGCGTCGTAGATCTGGAAGTACAGGTCGCTGTGGAACCGGTCGCCGTTCAGGTAGAACAGCCGCGGCGCCTTGCTCGCCGACGCCTGCTCGAGCTCCTCTAGATACCGCACCGGCAGCGGAATGCCCAGCGCCGGGTAAAACGGATAGAAGTAGTCGAGCAGGAAGCCGACGTTCGCCTTGTACGGCGTCCCGCCGGGACCCTCGACGTTCGCGATCGCCATCCCGGCGCCCAGTCGCGTCGCAATCAACTCGGGCATGCTCTCGCGCACCCATTCCGCGTCAATCTCCAGCGGCCCGGGCCGGGCGTCCTTCGCCCCGTTCTGCAGCGCCCCGAAAAAGTCGCGATAACGCTCGTACATCTTCTTGCCCTGCGTCAGCGCGCTGCCGTTGACGCCCTGGTAAAGCCCCCCGCTCCAGTTGATCCCCGATCCCGAATCGTTCGTCTGCAGCGAGACGATCTCGAGCTCCGGGCACATCGTCGCCAGGTTCCGCATGGACTCCCGGTACAACCCCAGCACCTCCGGGTCATCGATGTTCGGCGCAAACCGCGGCACCCTCGAGCGCAGCGGATGATCCACCTGCGGCCCGCGCCACTTCGGGTGGTCGTCGTAAACCCGCTCCGGCAGAATCTGCGGCTCGAAACTGGTGAACGCGGCTTTCAACCCGAGCTTCCGCAGCACCTGGCACCGCGGCCGCAGCACATCCGCCACCGCCGCCGAATACTCCTCCGGAAAGTACGGCTTCAACGCCGCCGGCGGAACCACCTTCAACAGTCCGACGTTCGACATCGCCCACGCCGGATACGGGTCCCCGGGCGTGTCCAATTGCCAGTACGCCCACGGCAAATCTTCCGCCGTCAGCACGATATGCGTCGCGCCCGATTGCTTCGCCCGCTTGGCGAACGCCTCGAACGTGGCCAGGTTCTCCGCATGGCTCCCGAAGATCCGGGTCCGGAACTGGCCCAGCGCCGGCTCGGCGCCTCCGGCCGCGAACAAGCTCGCAGCCAAAATCCAATCAACACGCAGCAGCATACGCAATCTCCGGTTCGCAGGTGAGATCTACTGCATTTGGCCCTCATTGTAGCGCCGCCCTCTCCCGACGGACAGCCCACTCAAACACACGTTTGATTCATTCACAAAACCATATTCAAATCACTGTATCCGCCGCATAATTGTCACATGCGTGTTACAGTCTCGTTGCTTCTCCTCGCCTCTGGCGCTCTGTTCGCCCAAAATCCCATCGTCTCCGGCCGCATCACCGATTCCTCCGGCGCCGTCATCCCCGCCGCTCGCGTCCAACTCACCAACACCGCCACCGCCGTCGCCACCGTCGCTACCTCGAACGACGAAGGCTACTACGTCCTCCCGCCCGTCCAGCCCGGCCCCTACACCATCACCGCTTCCGCCACCGGCTTCAAGGAAGCCCGCATCGAAGCCTTCCGCCTCGAAATCGCCCAGTCCCGCACGATCAATCTGCAGCTAACCCCCGGCGAAATCAAAGAGTCCATCACCATCACCGACGCCGCCCCCCTCATCACCGCCTCCAAGGCCGACCGCGGCTCCGTCGTCGAAAACAAGTTCCTCATGTCCATCCCCCTCAACGTTCGCAACCCCTACCTCCTCCTCGCGAACGTTCCCGGCGTCACCATGGGCCGCCTCGCCGGCGACAACACCGCCAGCCAGTCCACCACCAACAACTTCCGCATCAACGGCGGCCGCGGCTCCACCTCCGAAATCCTCATCGATGGCGCCGCCAACACCGGGACCTACAACAACCAGGTCTCCGCCATGCCCCAGCTCGATTCCGTCCAGGAGTTCAAGGTCAACACCTCCCCCTACGCCGCCGAATTCGGCCGCACCGGCGGCGGCGTGGTTTCCTTCTCGATCAAGTCCGGCACCAACGACCTCCACGGCACCTTCCACGAGTTCCTCCGCAACTCCGTCCTCGACGCCGCCGGCTTCAACTCCAACCGCGCCGGCCTCACCTCCAAACCGAGCTTCAAGCGCAATCAGTTCGGCTTCACCTCCGGCGGTCCCGTTCTCATCCCCAAACTCTACAACGGCAAGAACCGCACCTTCTGGTTCGCTTCCTATGAAGGTCTCCGCCAGCGCTCCCTGAACCCCTACACCGGCACCGTCCCCACCTCCGCCGAACGCAACGGCGACTTCTCCGCCTCCCGCGACACCAACGGCTCCCCCTTCATCATCTATGACCCGCGCACCACGCGCCTCGACCCCGATCGCCCCGCCGGCACCACCCGTTACATCCGCTCCGTCTTCCCCGGCAACATCGTCCCGGCCAACCTGATCCACCCCGTCGCCAAGGCCGTCCTCCCTTACTACCCCGCCGCCACCCAGCGCGGCCTCGGCCAGAGCGACATCAACAACTACTTCGTCGCCGCCGCCAACGCCCTCGACGGCAACCGCGTCGACGCCCGCGTCGATCACCAGATCTCCTCGCGCCACTCCTTCTTCGCCCGCTACAACTGGTTCCAGAACATCAACGCCCAGCCCCTCGTCTTCGGCCACTTCGCCTCCCCCGTCGAAACCCCCAACCGCATCCCGGGCATCAACTGGATGGGCAACCACACCTGGTCCATCGGCGCCGGAACCATCTTCCAGCACCACTTCTCCATGGCCCAGAGCGAAACCAACCGCACCCCGCTCTCCCTCGACTTCGACCAGAAGTCCCTCGGCCTCCCCGCCAACATCGTCGACCCCCAGCGCGTAAAGTACTTCCCCGTCTTCGGCATCGGCGGCCTCACCCAGATGGGCGTCACCGGCACCGGCTATAACGCCGTCAAGTCCCGCACCTGGCAGTACAACGCCTCCCTCACCCTCCTCCGCGGCCGCCATACCTTCAAGATGGGCGGCGACTGGCGCCGCTTCCCGGTCACCATCGACCAGTCCTCCCCCCTCTCCATCTCCGCCTCCGGCAGCTTCACCGCCGGCCCCAACCCCCAGGCTGCTGCCGCCCGCACCGGCCGCGGCCTCGCCGATCTCATGCTCGGCGTCGCCCAGGTCCGTTACACCCTCCGCCCCCTCGAATCCCACGTCCACCCCTACTACGCCTTCTACTTCCAGGACGAATGGAAGCTGAAGCAGAACCTGACCCTCACCGTCGGCCTCCGCTACTCGCTCGAACTCCCCCGCACCGAGGCGAACAATCAATACGTCTTCCTCGACCTCGACTCCACCAGCCCGCTCGAAGGCAAGGTCCCCGGCCTCACCGGCCTCCGCGGCGGTGTCGGTTTCGTCGGCACGAACGGCCGCCGTACCCAGCTCGCCGACAAGACCAACTGGGATCCCCGCATCGGCCTCGCCTGGGAACTGAACCCCAAGACCGTCCTCCGCACCGGCTTCGGCGTCTTCACCTCGTCGATCGCCCCCAACACCGACGCCTCCCTCGGCTTCCAGCAGACCACCTCGTCCCTCGTCGCCGAACCGGATGGCGTCACGCCGCTCTATAACCTTTCCAATCCCCTGCCCGGCGGCTTCATCCCCGCCCTCGGCAACAGGCTCGGCCTCTCCACCAACCTCGGCCAGGGCATCAGCGGCCCGCTCCGCCAGCAGCGCCTGCCCTATCAGCTGCAGTGGTCCTTCGACGTCCAGCGCCAGCTCCCCTGGAAGACCGTCGTCGAAGTCGGCTACGCCGCCTCCACCGGCGTCGCTCTCCCCTCGGGCGTCCAGTACAACCAGATTCCCGATTCCGCCCTCGCCCTAGGAACCGCGCTGAACGCCACCGTCCCGAACCCCTTCTTCGGCGTCATCACGGACTCCACCTCCACCCTCTCCCGCGCCACCATCCAGCGCGGCCAGCTCCTCCGCCCCTACCCGCACTTCACCGGCATGTCCGCCAGCCAGGCGCCCGTCGGCCACTCCAGCTATAACGCCCTGCAGACCCGCGTCGAACGCCGCTTCGACGCCGGCCTCGCCCTCCTGTTCGCCTACACCAAGTCCAAGCTCATCGACAACGTCGGCGACTTCGGCGGCTTCCTCGGCGCCGGCGGCTTCACCAACAACAACTGCTTCTCCTGCGACCGGTCGCTGTCGTTCTATGACATCCCCGACGTCGTCCGCCTCAGCCTCCGCTACGAACTGCCCTTCGGCGTCGGCAAGCCCAATCTCAATCGCGGCGCCATGGCTCGCATCGCCGGCGGCTGGTCGACGGCCGTCTACTACACCTGGGAAAACGGCACCCCCGTCCAGGTCACCGGCCCGAACGATTCCAACTCGTTCGGCGGCGGCCAGCGCCCGAACGCCACCGGCATCCCCGCCCGCCTCGACAAGAAGGAGATGGTGGACGGCGGCCTCTACTTCAACCCCGCGGCCTTCTCGCGCGCCCCGCAGTTCACCTTCGGCAACGTCAGCCGCAACCTCCCCGACGTCCGTGTCCCCGGCATGAAGAACTGGGACCTCCTCATCGAAAAGCGCATCTCGTTCACCGAACGGATCGCCCTCGATTTCCGCACCGAGCTCTTCAACGCCTTTAACAACGTGATCTTCAACGGCCCGCAGACCAACGTCACCTCCGCCGACTTCGGCCGCATCCGCCTCCTCCAGGCCAACACCCCGCGGCAGATCCAGTTCGGCCTCCGCCTCAGCTACTAAAAAATGGTGCCTGCCGCGAGTGTCCCCATTTTTCGGGAACACTCCGGCAGGCGATGATATCCTCTAATTGGCGCCGACCGCACCCGCGGCGGCGACCTCACAACCCTACGCCGCCCGGGCGGGAAAGAAGTCCAGGACCTGATCCTCCGCGACAGGTACCACGGCCATGCCCACCGCCATCACTTCCATCGACTTTCTGCGCGCCAAAGGCGCCCGTCGCAGGCTCTCCATGGTCACCTGCTACGACTACTCCTTCGCGCGCCTCGTCGCCCAGTCCCCCATCGACGGCATCCTCGTCGGGGACTCCGTCGCCATGGTCGTCCACGGCCACCCCAACACCCTCGCCGCCACCGTCGACATGATGGCCCTCCACACCCGCGCCGTCTCCCGCGGCGCCCCCGATAAACTCATCGTCGCCGACCTCCCCTTCCTCTCCTACCGCAAAGGCATCCCCGCCGCCCTCGACGCCGCCCACGCCCTCATCGCCGCCGGCGCCCATGCCTGCAAGCTCGAAGGCGTCCACGGCCACGAAGACGTCATCGAACGCCTCGCCGGCTCCGGCGTCCCCGTCATGGGCCACATCGGCATGCAGCCGCAGTCCGTCCAGGCCTACGGCGGCTTCCGCGTCCAGGGCCGCGACGAAGCCCGGGCCGCCGCCATCCTCCGCGACGCCCAACAGCTCGAACAACTCGGCGCCTTCGCCGTCGTCCTCGAGTGCATCCCCGCCCCCCTCGCCGAAAAGATCACTGACGCCATCAAAATCCCCACCATCGGCATCGGCGCCGGCCCCCACTGCGACGGCCAGATCCTCGTCCTCCAGGACCTCCTCGGCCTCAACACCGACTTCCAACCCCGCTTCGCCCGCCGCTTCGCCCAAACCTCCACCTGCGTCGCCTCCGCCCTCGCCGCCTACCACGACGCTGTCGCCACCGCCCAATTCCCCGCCCCCGAAGAAAGCTTTCAATAACCGATGCACGTCTCCACCACCCTCCCCGAATGGCGCGACCGCCGCGCGGCCTACTCCCACAAATCCATCGGCCTCGTCCCCACCATGGGCGCCCTCCACGCCGGCCACGCCTCCCTCGTCGAACGCGCCCGCCGCGAAAACGAAGTCGTCCAGGTCACCCTCTTCGTCAACCCCACCCAGTTCAACGACCCCAACGACCTCCGCCGCTACCCCCGCACCGTCGACGAAGACCTCGCCCTCCTCGAATCCCTCGGCGCCGACGAAATCCTCATGCCCCCCGCCGACGCCCTCTACCCCGACGGCTACCTCTTCCGCATCACCGCCGAACCCCTCACCCAGATCATGGAAGGCCGCCACCGCCCCGGCTTCTTCGACGGCGTCATGACCGTCGTCATGAAGCTCTTCCAGCTCGCCCAGGCCAACCGCGCCTACTTCGGCGAAAAGGACTTCCAGCAACTCCAGGTCGTCACCAAAATGGCCGCCGACTTCTTCCTCCCCGTCGAAGTCGTCCCCTGCCCCACCGTCCGCGCCGCCTCCGGCCTCGCCCTCTCCTCCCGCAATAACCTGCTCTCCGAAGCCGGCCGCGCCAAAGCCGCCCTCATCCACCAGGCCATCACCCAGTCGCCCACCGCCGCCGCCGCCGCCGAAATACTCACCAACGCCGGCTTCCAGGTAGACTACGTCGAGGACCACTGGCGCCGTCGCTTCGCCGCCGCCTTCCTCGAAGGCATCCGCCTCATCGACAACGTCCCCCTGGAAAACTGAAATGCTCTTCTGCCTCGACGTCGGCAACTCCCAGATCTTCGGCGGCGTCTACGACGGCGACGCCCTCCGCTTCACCTTCCGCCGCACCTCCACCGCCCGCGCCTCCTCCGACGAGTTCGGCCTCTTCTTCCGCACCGTCCTCCGCGAAAACGGCTTCGACCCCGCCTGCATCACCCACGTCGCCCTCTGCTCCGTCGTCCCCGACGTCGTCCACTCCCTCCGCAACTGCTTCCTCAAATACTTCAAGGTCGACCCCTTCCTCCTCCAGCCCGGCGTCAAAACCGGCCTCAAAATCAAGTACCGCAACCCCCTCGAAGGCGGCGCCGACAAAATCGCCAACGCCATCGGCGCCCTCCACCTCTACCCCCGCCGCGACCTCGTCATCGTCGACTTCGGCACCGCCACCACCCTCTGCGCCGTCAACGCCGACGCCGAATACCTCGGCGGCATCATCACCCCCGGCGTCCTCATCTCCATGGCCGCCCTCGACTCCTCCACCGCCCGCCTCCCCGCCGTCGAAATCCTGAAGCCCCGCGACGTCCTCGGCCGCTCCACCGTCGAGTCCATCCAGTCCGGCCTCTACTACGGCACCCTCGCCACCGTCCGCTCCCTCGCCGGCCTCATCGCCGCCGAACAGTTCGGCGGCCGCCCCCCCGTCATCCTCGGCACCGGCGGCTTCGGCCGCCTCTTCGAGGACGAAAACCTCTTCGAGGCCTTCCTCCCCGAACTCCCCCTCCTCGGCCTCAAACGCGCCGTCGAGCGCACATTGATACCATAAAAAATTAGCCCCATCATGGCCGAATCACCCATCACTCCCCGCGAAAAAGACTTCGCCACCTGGTACCAGGACGTCGTTATCCAAGGCGACATGGCCGAACCGGCCGAAATCGTCAAAGGCTGCATGGTCATCAAGCCCAACGGCTACGCCGTCTGGGAAATGCTCCAGCGCGAACTCGACACCCGTTTCAAGGCGACCGGCCACCAGAACGTCTATCTCCCCCTCCTCATCCCGGAGAGCTTCCTGAAGAAGGAGGCCGAGCACGTCGAGGGGTTCAGCCCCGAACTCGCCGTCGTCACCGTCGCCGGCGGCA
>CAYMTH010000102.1:0-767 GCA_964393235.1 uncultured Solibacteraceae bacterium
GCCGCTGAATCCGGCGATTCCGGCGCCGGTGATGGAGGGGATCAACCTGATCGGGTCGGCGATGCGGGAGCGGTTGGCGATGGAGGGCAAGACGGGCGTATTGAGCTACGTGCAGTTCGACGGATGGTGGAACGGCGGGATGCGGTCGGCGCCGGCGTTTCACAACATGCACGGCATCCTGACGGAGACGGCGATGCAGCCGTATTCGATCCCGAAAGAGTACAAGTTGGACGAGCTGCCGGACCGGTTCTCGCACGGGATTCCGACCAAGCAGCCGACGATCTTCTACACGCCGTGGATGGGCGGGCGGTGGACGGCGCGGGACGCGATCGAGTACATGCAGACGGCGAACATGGCGATATTGAACCTGGCGGCGTCGATGCCGGAGAAGTGGATTTCCAAGGCCTGGGAACTGGCGCAGCGGAACATCCGGGCCGGAGAGACGGACAAGCCGTTCGCCTACGTGGTGCCGCCGGAGCAGTGGGACGGGTGGACGGCGAACGAGATGCTGCGGCGCCTGGAGCAGGGCGGGATCGAAGTGAAGCGGGCGACGGCGGAGATCCGGATGGGGGACAAGACTTACCCGGCCGGTTCCTATGTGATGTTAGCCGGACAGGCGTTCCGTTCCTACCTGGTGGACCTGATGGAGCCGCAGAGCTATCCGGAGCTGCGGAGCGGCACGACCGGACCGACGAAGCGGCCCTACGACGTGGCCGGGTGGACGCTGCCGATGCAGATGGGCGTGAAGGTGGAGCGGATCAACGACC
>CAYMTH010000102.1:777-8262 GCA_964393235.1 uncultured Solibacteraceae bacterium
GGGGTGCCGGGGGGGGAGCGGCAGCTGGACAGCCGGGGTAGCTCGGCGTATCTGGAGCTGGCGCGGATGTTAGGGGCGGGGGAGAAGGCCGGGTGGACGGCGGACGGGAAGCTGGCGAAGTCCGGCTATGCGTGGGAGCTGCGGAAGCCGCGGCTGGCGGTTTATGAGCCCTATACGGGGAACATGGACCTGGGGTGGACGGAGTGGCTGCTGGATACGTTCCAGGTGCCGTACACGAAGCTGCACAATGCGGACATTCAGAAGGGCGGGCTGCGGGAGCGGTTTGACACGATTCTGTTCGCGCAGCAGACCACGGACTCGATTCTGCACGGACTGCGGGACGCGGGCGGGGAAGAGGGCGATATGAACAACCCGAACCGGGGCCGGCCGCGGCCGCGGCCGGAGCATGTGGGTGGGATCGGGGCGCAGGGCGGGGCGGCGCTCGACGCGTTCGTACGCGACGGCGGGACGGTGGTGACGCTGTCGTCGGCGTCGGAGCTGCCGATGCAGTTTTTGCCGCTGCCGGTGCGGTCGGTGTCACGCGGGTCGGAGTCGGGGTTCTATTCGCCCGGGTCGTTGTTGCGGGCGACGGTGGACACGGCGAGCCCGCTGGCGTTCGGGATGCCGAAGGATGCGATCGTGTTTGCGAGCGGCGGGCCGGTGATGGAGGTGACGGGCGGGTCGGCGCACTCGGTGGTCAACTTCGCGCGGAAGGACCTGCTGGCGAGCGGATGGGTGAGCGGGGAGCGGGCGGTGCTGGGGAAGAGCGTGATGGTGGAGGCGGCGTACGGGAAGGGGCGCGTGGTGATGTACGGGTTCCGGGTGCAGCATCGCGGGCAGCCGTTCGGGACGTTCAAGCTGCTGCTCAACGCGATTTACCTGGGGTCGGCGAAGCGGGTGCCGTAGCGGATGGGGTGGATGACGAGCTTTCTGGTGATGGTGCCTTTGGTGTCTGCGCGGCAGAGACTGGAGGAAGAGGTCTACGAAGGATTGGTGCCGCGCGGAATGCCGGGGAACGACATTCCGGAGTTGCTGTATGGTCCAGGTTATACCGGACTCCACTGGTCTCACCGCCGGCGGCGGGAATGGCTGCAAGTGTTGCGGGTTGCGGCGGAGGTTGTGCCGGAGTCGCGGTTTGCGTGGATCGTGCAGCGGGAGGATTCCTTTCGGCGTGGAGGCCTGTCGGCTGTCTCGTGGATTCTGGACTGGGCTGCGTAAACGGAACAGGCCGCCCCGGTTTGTTGTTGCAGAATGCGTCGCGGCGTTCGACGGCGCGGCCGATGAGGGTCTTATGGTGAGGTGTCTGGCGCGATGACGGTGGTCCGGTGGGTGCTGTTCGTGGTGCTGTGCGTGGCGGTGGCGGGGGCGCCTCTGGCGGGGTTTCTGTTGATGAAACAGCTGCCGGGGGCGGGGGCGTGGCTGGACTCGGGATGGGTGGGCGGGGTGTATTTGTCGTGGGCCGCGCTGATCTACTTTTCGTGGGCGTTTCTGCCGAGTGTGCACGGGACGTGGGGGGAGTGGGGCCGGTTCCTGCTGCTGGAGTTTGTCTACCCGGCGGCGATGTGGGGGCTGGGTTCGCCGGAGCATCTGGCGGCGGACGTGGCGACGTACTGGTCGACGTGCGTGGCGGGGGCGGCGGGGCTCGTGCTGGCGACGCTGGGTCTGAAGGGGCTGCGGGAGGAGCCGTTGGGTTCGGGAATCGGGCTGGTGGTGGCGGTTTACTGCGTGCTGATTCCGGGCGTGGCTGGGGAAGTGGCTTGGTGGCAGCAGGTGGAGTTTGGGGGGACCGGCTGGTGGAGTCCGGCGGCGCGGGTGGCGGGGCTGGCGCTGGGGATGACGGGCGTGGCGCGGAATTTGCGGCAGATGCAGTAGCGGTGGATTGGAATGAAAAAAGGCCGCCCCGGTGGGGGCGGCCTTTGGTTGTTGCGGTGGGCCGGATCAGAAGCTGTAGCGGAGGGCGAGCTGGATCTGGCGGGAGTCGATGCGGGTGCCGGTGATGACGCCGTAGGTCGGAGTCCGGAGAGTGGTTCCGGGCTGGGCGAAGTTGGCGCGATTGGGCAGGTTGAAGAACTCGCCGCGGAGTTCGACGGCGTGCTTGCCGTCGAAGAAGCGGAAGAACTTGTTCACGCTGGCGTCGAGGCTGATGATGCCGGGTCCGATGATGGTGTTGCGGCCGGCGGTGCCGTAGCGGAAGACCGAGGGCGTGACGCCGGGGGCGACGCCGAGACGGTCGACGAAGGCGTTGGTGTTGAAGAAGCGCTGCACGGTGCGCTGGCCGTCGGGCAGCGCGGTATCCTGGCCGACGATGGCGTCCGGTTTGCAGTAGCCGCCGCCGTTCTGGATGTTGCCCGGGCCGCAGTAGGCGGTGTTCGGGAAGCCGTCCTGCAGGGTGAGGATGCCGCCGATCTGCCAGCCGCCGGCGAGGAGGTTGAGCACAGGATTCTCGATGGCGACGCGGCGGCCTTTGCCGAGGGGGATCTCGTAGAGGAAGCTGGTCGTCAGGCGCTGGCGGAAGTCGAAGGCGGACAGGCCGCGTTCGGCGCGAAGGTTGTAGTTGTCGGACGGGGTGAGCGGGTCGCCGTCGGTGGTGCGGACGCCGGAGCCGTTATCGATCGACTTGCCGTAGGAGTAGGAGCCGAGCAGCGTGATACCGTTGGCGAAGCGCTGCTGGAGCCGGGCCTGGAGCGAGTGGTAGCTCGAGTGGCTGGGGGCGTTCATGTTCTGGAACGAGCCGTTGAACTTGGGGAACGGGCGGTTGAGGTTGGGGTTGCCCGGACCGGGTTCGGGGTTGTTGTAGGAGGTCAGGCGGCGGAGCTTGATGCCGGCCGAGCCCATGTAGGTGACTTCGAGCGACATGTTCTTGGTGAGCTCGCGCTGGACCGAGCCCTGCCACTGGGTGACGTAGGAGGTGCGCTCATTGAACTGGTTGATGAGCAGGAAGCTGGGGGAGCCGGCCGAGGTGAAGAGGCGGTTCCAGTTCAGGTTGGGCGCGACCGTGTTGGCGGTTTCGGCCTGGCGGATGGTGAAGGGGATGTTGCGAACGATGTCGAAGACGGCGTTGCCGATGTCGCGGACGTAGTAGACGCCGCCGCCGGCGCGGAACACGGTCTTGGAGTTGATCTGGTAGGCGATGCCCATGCGGGGGCCGAGGTCGTTGCGGTCCGGGATGGCGGCGCCGCGACCGAAGCGGCCGTCGCGGACGAGTTTCCAGCCGGCGGGGGCGGGGAACTGCGGGTTGCCCTGGTTGATGTCGCCCGTGCCGGCGCGGACGAAGACGGGTTCCATGGAGTTATCCCAGCGGAAGTCGACGTTGACGATGGCGGCGTTCTTGTCCTGGAACGGCGACTCGTATTCCCAACGGAGGCCCCAGTTGAGGGTGAGTTTGCGGGAGATCTTCCAGGTGTCCTGGAGGTAGAGGCCGATGTAGTTCTGGCGGAAGCTGGCGATGGGGGCGCCGACCTGGCCTTCGGTGCCGGACATGTCACCGAGGAGCATGTCGGCCATCGGTTCGCCGGTGTACTGGCCGTTCCAGGTGAAGCGGCCGCGGGGGACGACGGCGCCGATCTGGTTGTAGCGGAGGCGGCGGTATTCGCCGCCGAACTTGAAGGAGTGTTTGCCGACGGTCCAGGAGAAGTTGTCGGAGAGCTGGAAGGTGGTGTTCCAGTTGACGAAGGGGCAGTCGTTACATTCGCCGACGTTGGTGAAGCCGGAGATCTGGAAGACGGGGATGCCCCAGAAGAGCGGGTCCTGGGAGAGGCCGGAGAGGCCGAGTTCGCCGACGACGTTGCGCTGGAAGGCGCGCTGCTGGATGTTCGACGAGTTGAAGTAGTTCATGCCGAACTTGAAGTCGTTGACCTTGTTGGCGCCGATGACGGCGGTGTGGCCGATGACGCCCTGCTGGGCGCGGATGCCGACGACGTTGCCCTGGTTCTTGACGGCGAAGGGGATGTACTGCGGCTCTTCGGACGGGGAGAAGCGGAAGAAGAAGGAGTGGTTGGGAGCGGGGTTGAAGTCGTTGCGGATGGAGAACTGATCGCCGTCGGTGCGGCGGGACTCGTCGTTGAGGTAGTTGCCGGCGATGCCGAGAGCGCCGCCGCCGGCCTGGTTGGGCAGCGGATAGAAGTCGTTGAGGACTTTGCGCGAGGTGGGGTGGATGCGGCTGGCCGGGAGGACCCCGTTGGGGAAGACCTGGCCGGGGGCGCGGGGATCGCGGATGGCGCGGTTGAGGAAGCCGAAGTCGCCGGAGCGGAAGCGGGCGTCGGGGAGGGTGCCGACCTGGGTGAGGGAGCGGCGTTCGCGGAGGCCCTCATAGTTGAACATGAAGAAGAGCTTGTTGCGGCCGTCGACGAGTTTGGGGATGCGGACGGGGCCGGAGAAGGTGCCGCCGAACTGGTTGCGCTTGAAGGGCGGGTTGACGGGGGCGAAGAAGTTGCGGGCGTCGAAGAAGGAGTTGCGGACGTAGGAGAAGGCGACGCCGTGGAAGTCGTTGGTGCCGGACTTGGTGGAGACGTTCACCTGGGCGATGGCGCGGCCGTATTCGGCCTGGAAGAGGCCGGATTCGACCTTGAATTCCTGGAGGGCGTCGAGGGAGGGGAGGAAGAGGTAGGTGTTGAAGTTGGGGTCGGTGTTCTCCATGCCGTCGAGGGAGTAGTGGTTGAAGTGGACGCGCTGACCGGCGACGTTCAAGGCGAACGCGTTACGGGCGCCGCCCATGCGCTGCTGGCCCTGGCTGGAGGCGGGACCGTTGGTGGTGGCGCCGGGGATGAGGGAGGCGAGTTGGAGGTAGTTGCGGCCGTTGAGGGGGAGTTCGACGATGCGCTTGTTTTCGATGACAGTGCCGACGGAGGTCGACTCGGTTTCGAGGACGGGGGCGCCGCCGGTGACTTCGATGACTTCGGAGACGTTGCCGACCGAGAGGGAGAAGTTGAGGGTGGGAGTCTGGCCGACCTGGAGTTCGACGGCGCTGCGGGTCTGGGCCTGGAAGCCTGTTTTTTCGACCTTGATGTTATAGGCGCCTGGGTTGAGGGCGGGGGCCGAATAGACGCCGCCTTCGTTGGTCTGGATGACGCGGGTGAAGCCGGTGGCGGGATTGGAAATGGTGATCGTCGCGCCGTTGACGGCGGCGCCGGTGGTATCGGTAACAGTGCCGTTGATTTCGCCCGTACCCCCCTGGCCGAAGGACAGGGCGGCGGCGAACAGAAATAGAATCAGGGTCCGCATGATAGGGGGATATCATATCCCATGCGGACCCCGGTCCGGTAGGGTGGAATCGTGAAATCTAAGGGGTTAGGCCTGGATTTCGGCGATTTCTTCGGGTGTGAGGCGGAAGGTGGCCGCGCCTTTGACGCCTTCGAGTTGCTGGGGGGAGCGGAGGCCGACGATGGTGGCGGTGACCTCGGGGCGGCGGAGGCACCAGGCGATGGCGACTTCGCCGGGCGTGCGGCCGTGGCGGGCGCCGATTTCGCGGAGCTTTTCAACGAGGGCGAGGTTCTTGGTCAGCAGCGGTTCCTGGAAGTTGGGCGTGCGCTGGCGGAAGTCGTCGGGGGGCATGGCGGCGATGCGTTCGCGGGTCATGGCGCCGCTGAGGAGCCCCGACTTCATGGGCGAGTAGATGAGGGTGCCGATGTTCTTTTCGCCGCAGTAGGGGAGGATTTCGGCCTCGACTTCGGGGGAGACGAGGGAGTAGGGCGGCTGCAGGGAGGTAATGGGGCCGAAGGGGGCGACGCGCTCCATCTGCGACTTCGAGAAGTTGGAGACGCCGATCCAGCGGACCTTGCCTTCGGCCTTCAACTCGTTCATGGCCTGCCAGCCTTCCTCGATGTCTTCGTCGGGTTCGGGCCAGTGGATCTGGTAGAGGTCGATGGTCTCGAAGCCGAGGCGGCGGAGGGAGTCCTCGCACTCTTTCTTGACGGAATCCTTCTTCAGGCGTTTGCCGATCTGGCGGTTTTCGTCCCAGACGCGGGCGCATTTGGTGAAGACGTAGGGCTTGGCGCCGGAGCGCTCGCGGACGGCCTTGCCGACGACCTCTTCCGCGTGGCCGAGGCCGTAGACGGCGGCGGTATCGATCCAGTTCCAGCCTTCGTCGAGTGCGGCGTGGATGGCGGCGACGGACTGGGCGTCGTCCTGCGGGCCCCAACCGAAGGCCCAACCGCCGCCGCCCATCGCCCAGGCGCCGACGCCGAGCGGAGTGATCTTCAAATCGCTGTTACCGAGAGTACGCAGTTGCATCGCTAACCACGGTATCGCATCCGCGTTAGTGGACGGTACGGGTTTTGCGGTTCATGTAATCCATGAGCAGATACTGGCCAAGGGTTTGGGGCGTGGTGAAATAGGCCTTGCCGCGGCAGAGTTCGGAGACCTTGTGAACGAAGTTCACGAGGTCGTAGTTCTGGGCGAGCATGAAGGTGTTGATGAGGATGCCCTGGCGCTTGCAGCGGCTGACTTCGTCGAGGGTGCGGGAGATGACGAGCGGGTCGAGGCCGAAGGGGTTTTTGTAGATCTGGCCGTCGTCGAGGGTGAGCGCGGAGGGCTTGCCGTCGGTGATCATGATGATCTGCTTCATGTCCTTTTTCTCCTGCTGGAGAATGCGCTGGGCAAGGATGAGGCCGTCGCGGGTGTTGGTGTGATAGGGGCCGACCTGGACGCGGGCGAGTTCGGAGAGGCGGAGCTCTTCAGCCGAATCGTGGAAGAGCACGAGGCGGAGCGAGTCACCGGGGTACTGGGTGCGGATGAGGTGGGCGAGGGCGAGCGCGACGCGTTTGGCGGGGGTGAAGCGGTCCTCGCCGTAGAGGATCATGGAGTGCGAACAGTCGAGGAGGAGGACGGTGGCGCAGCTGGACTGGTACTCGCTTTGGTGGACGTGGATGTCGGGGTAGTCGATGGCGGAGAGGTCGCCCGCGCGGCGGAGGACGGAGGAGAGGGTTTCGTTGACGTCGATGTTGAGGGTATCGCCGAACTCGTAGGGTTTGGAGCCGCCGGAGGCGTCGACGCCGGTGGCGAGGTCGCGGGTGTCGTGGGCGCCGAAACTGGAGCGGCCGAGGGAGCCGAGGAGGTCCTTGAGGGTCTTGTAGCCGAGGAAGTCGAGGGCCTTGTCGGTTGTCTCGACGCGGATCTCGTCGTTGCGGGCTTCGGCGCGGCCGGGGCCTTGCGGGGGCTCGGTGACGTAGCCGTCCTGCATGAGCTTTTCGACGAGGCGGTCGATGAGGGCTTCGAGCTGGTCGGGGTCGAGTTTTTCGAACTCGCCGGGGGGAAGGAGCTCGCCGTTTTCGAGGGCCTGACGGATGGCCTCGCGGAGCATCTCGAGGGTGTCCTCGTTGAAGTTGTAGTAGCCATAGGGGTCCTGGAATCCGGACTGGAGGAAGTAGTCGGAGAGGGCGCGCATGAGGTCTTCGGCGGAGATGCCGAAGTCGTCCTCTTCGAACTGGGAGTAGCGGATCCAGCGCATGGTTCGCCAACATGATCTTCGTGGTCAGCAGGAACGAGAAC
>CAYMTH010000102.1:8272-11028 GCA_964393235.1 uncultured Solibacteraceae bacterium
GCTCCATGTCCGTGTGCGGCGTGAGTGGTACTGGCGGGGGTGCTGGGGGGGCCGGGGAGCGGGTTCGTCGCCGGAGTCGGAATCGGCGTGGCGGCGGCGGTCCTCGGCGGCGGAGAAGCCGAGCTCCTCGTTGCGGGAGATGCGGCGGTGGGCGTAGAGGCCTTCGAGGATGAACTCGCCGGCGGCGGCGCGGACGGCGTCGGGCTCGTTGGCGGAGAGGCCGAGGGCGCGGGTCTTTTCCATGAGGCCCTCGACGTTCATGAGCTGTTCGAGAAGGGCGCTGGAGGCGGTGGCGGCGTCGACTTTGAGGGAGCCGCCGCGTTCGAAGTACTTGATGGTCATGGCGACGTTGACGCCTTCGAAGTAGTTCGAATAGACGCGGCCGACGGCGAGGCGGATGAGTTCGCGGGCGACGGTCTCCGAGCCCTTCAGCTCGCCCTCGTATTCGAGTTCGATCTTGCCGGTGATGGAGGGGAGGGCGGCGTAGAGGTCGGCGATGCGGGGGACGGCTTCGGCCTCGGCGTTCTGGATGGCGCGGCGCTCGGCGTTGGAGACCACGTTTTCCATGACGGTGATGGGGAGGCGTTGAGAGACGCCGGAGCGCTTATCGATCTTCTTGTCGTCGCGGGCGAGGAAGGCGACGGCTTCGACGACCTCGCGGATGTATTTGGGGACGATGATGCGGGCGGCGCCGTCGCGGGCGGTCCAGGCTTCCTGGGCGGTGATGGCGATGCCCTGGTCGAGGGTCTGGGGATAGTGGGTGCGGATCTCGCTGCCGATGCGGTCCTTGAGGGGCGTGATGATCTTGCCGCGGGCGGTGTAGTCCTCGGGGTTGGCGGTGAAGATGAGCAGCACGTCGAGGGGGAGGCGTACGGGGAATCCCTTAATCTGGACGTCGCCTTCCTGCATGATGTTGAAGAGGCCGACCTGGATCTTGCCGGCGAGGTCGGGGAGTTCGTTGATGGCGAACAGGCCGCGGTTGGCGCGGGGGAGAAGGCCGTAGTGGATGTTGAGATCGCTGGCGATATCGTGGCCGGCGCGGGCGGCTTTGATGGGAGCGATGTCGCAGCCCAGGTCGGCGATGGTCACATCGGGGGTGGCGAGTTTTTCGACGTAACGTTCGTTGCGGTGCAACCACGCGATGGGGGTGGCGTCGCCGAGCGAGGCGAGTTGCTGGCGTCCGAAGGCGGAGACGGGCGCGAGGGGGTGGTCCTTGATTTCGGAGCCGGCGATGTAAGGGATCCACTCGTCGAGCAGCGTGGTGAGCATGCGGATGAGGCGGGTCTTCGCCTGGCCGCGGAGGCCGAGGAGGATGAAGTTATGGCGGGAGAGCAGGGCGTTGACGACCTGCGGGATGACGGTGTCGTCGTAGCCGTGGACGCCCGGAAAGAGCTCTTCGCCGGCGCGGAGACGCGCGATGAGGTTCGCGCGAACCTCGTCCTTCACGGAGCGGCCGGGCGGGCAGAGGGCGGCCCATCCGCTGTTCTTCCACTCGCCCAGAGTCGTCGGCCTGACGTCGTTTTGCACCACGGAAAATTCCCCCATTCTCAACTTTAGCAGCAGCCGGCCTGTTTACCGGAAACACTTATTACCTGATAGAATCCGGCTACACCTTGTAACGGTGGTGGATGCTCTTGGTGAAGATGATCCACCGAATGGAAGAGAAAGAATTTTTTCATGCCTAACGACCTCCCCGAAGTTGAGTATCAGCGATTCTGGAAGCGGCTACAGCAGATCGGACTGAACGCATACGAAGCCCGCAGCTACCTGGTACTGGTTGGCCATCCGAAGTTCAAAGCGTTGGAACTGGCGGCGCGCGCGCACGTGCCGCGGCAAAAGATTTACGAAGTGCTGGATTCGCTCGTGGAAAAGGGATTCGCGCAGGTGGTGCGCGAGAAGACCAAGTTATTTTCGGCGGTGGAGCCTTCGCTGGCGATTCCGGCGTACTTCGCTCGGCGGTCGCAGCAGTTACAGCAGGAGTTGACCGAGCAGTCGCGGTTCGCCACCGATCTGGTGGAGGACCTGAACTCTTCCTATTCCGAGGGGCAGGGCGGGCGCGGGACGCTCGACTTCCTGCGGATCGTGAGCGAGCCGCTGCAGACGGCGGCGGAGTACCGGCGGATGATTTCCGAGGTGCAGCACGAGTATCTGGAGTTTTCGCGGCCGCCGTACGCGGTGGATCCGTTGAACGACGACCTGGTGAAGGCGGCGCGGCAGCGCGGGGTGCGGTGCCGGCTGCTGGTGGAGGTCGGGACGCTCGATGACGAGCACCGGCGCCGGCTGATGGAGTTCATGGACATCGGCGTGGAGGTGAGCCAGGTGCCGTCGCTGCCGTTGAAGTTGGCGCTGTTTGACGGCAAGCGCGGCATGATCGCGCTGCTCGATCCGGTGATCACGCGGCCGACGTGGACGGCGGTGGTGTTTGACCACAGCGGGTTGAGCGAGGCGATGCAGGGGTTGTTTGAAGACTACTGGCGGCGTTCGCACCCGATGCCGGCGCGGGGTTAGCGCTCGGAGCGGTCGGCGGCGGCGGAGTCCTTGCGGGCGCGGACTTCGCGGACGGCGTAGATGCGGCGGCCCTGGCTTTCGAAGTAGGTGCGGATGAGCACTTCGCCGAGGAAGCCGGTGCAGAACAGAATGAGGCCGGCGAGCAGGAGCAGGCCGCCGGCCACCATCAGCGGGCCGTGCTGCGCAACGAGGTCGCGTTCCATGAACAGCAGTTTGTAGCCGAGCAGGTAGGTGAGAATCACGCCGCC
>CAYMTH010000103.1:0-8690 GCA_964393235.1 uncultured Solibacteraceae bacterium
ACAGCGACCCGAGCGCCGTCTCCCTTGGCAGTTCGCGCGGCTCCCGCCCGCGCGCCACGTCGATGGCGTTCCGCCCCGCCAGCAGGCCCGTGGCGATCGACTCCACGTAGCCCTCGACGCCCGAAATCTGTCCCGCGAAAAACACGCGCGGGTCGCTCTTCAGCCGCAGCGTCGGTGTCAGGCACGACGGCGCGTTGATGTAGGTGTTGCGGTGGATCTGCCCGTAGCGGACGAACGTCGCGTTCTGCAGTCCGGGGATCAGCCGCAGCACCCGCGCCTGCTCACCGAAGCGCATGCTGTTCTGGAAGCCCACCAGGTTGTAGGAATCGGCCCGCAGATTCTCCTGCCGCAACTGCACCGCCGCGTAGGGCCAGCGCCCGGTGCGCGGGTCGGTGAGGCCCACCGGCTTCATCGGCCCGAACCGCAGCGTGTCGCGCCCGCGCCGGGCGATCTCTTCGATCGGCAGGCAGCTTTCGAAGTACGGCGTGTTGTCCTCGGGGATGTGCGGCTCGTACTTGGCCGCCTCGAGCAGCGCGTCGACGAACGCGTTGTACTCGTCCTTGTTCATCGGGCAGTTGACGTAGTCGTCGCTTGCGTCCATCGACTTGCCGTAGCGCGAGGCCCGGAACGCGATCGAATAATCGATCGAATCGGCCTCGACGATCGGGCTGATCGCGTCGTAGAAGTACAGCCGGTCGGCGCCGGTTGCGCGGCCGATGTCCCGCGCCAGCGCGTCGGCCGTCAACGGCCCGGTGGCGACGATCACGATCCCCTCGCGCGGGATCTCGTACACCTCTTCCCGCCGCAGCCGGACCCGCGTATGCGCCGCCACCCGATCGGTCACCCACTGCGAGAACACGCCCCGGTCCACCGTCAGCGCCTGCCCGCCCGGCACGCGCGCCGCCTCCGCCGCGTCGAGCAGCAGCGATCCCATCCGCCGCAACTCCTGCTTCAACAGCCACGGCGCCGAGTTCTCCGCCTCGCTCTTCAACGAGTTCGAACACACTAGCTCGGCCATCTGCCCTGTCTGGTGCGCCGACGTCGACCGCTCGGGACGCATCTCGAACAGCTCCACATCCACCCCGGCCTCGGCCAGTTGCCACGCGGCTTCGGACCCGGCCAGGCCGGCGCCCAATACGACTACGGAATCGCTCACTTACTCATTGTATCGACGCTCGGCGCCGTCAACCCGTGTTTCTCCATGCGGTAGATCAACGTCTTCCGGCTGATGTCGAGGTACCGCGCCGCCTGCGACTGGTTCCAGTCGTACTTCTCCAGCGCCCGACGGATCAGCTCCTTCTCCACGCCCTCCAGGCTGATGCCGCTCTCCGGCATGTCCACCTGCATCGCCGCCGCCTGCGGCGCCACCGCCGTCATCGACACCGGCAGATCGCGCACCTGCACCTCCGGCCCGCGCGCCAGCACCGCCACGCGCTCCATGATGTTCTCAAGCTCGCGAATGTTGCCCGGCCAACGGTACGACTGCAGGTACGCCATCACCCCCGGCCCCAGTTGCAGTTCCGGTCGCCCGTTCTTTTCCTTCGCCCGCGCGAAGAAGAAGTCGATCAGCGTCGGGATGTCCTCGCGCCGTTCCCGCAGCGCCGGCAGTTCCAGCGGGATCACCGCCAGCCGATAATACAGGTCCTCGCGGAACGCGCCGTCCTCGATCATGTTCGCCAGGTTCCGGTGCGTCGCCGCCACGATCCGCACGTCGATCTTCATCGGCGCGTTCGAGCCGATCTTGTCGATCTCCCGCTCCTGAATCACCCGCAGCAGCTTCACCTGCAACTCCGGCGGCATCTCCCCGATCTCGTCGAGGAACAGCGTCCCGCCGTCGGCCATCTCGATGCGGCCCTTCTTGTGCGCGATCGCTCCGGTGAACGACCCCTTCACGTGCCCGAACAGCTCGCTCTCCAGCAGTTCCCGCGGGATCGCCCCGCAGTTGATCGCCACGAACGGCTTCGCCGACCGCGGGCTGTTGAAGTGGATCGCCTTCGCCAGCAGTTCCTTGCCCGTGCCCGTCTCGCCGTTGATCAGCACCGTCGCGTCCGATTGCGCCGCCCGCGCCGCCACGTCCAGCACGTGCAGCAGGCGTTCGGAGTGCCCCAGGATGTTCTCGAAGCCGAACTTCCGGCTCACCGACATCCGCAGGTTCCCCACCTCTTCCCGCAGCCGCACCGTCTCCAGCGCGCGGTTCACGGCCAGCAGCAACTCTTCGTTGTCCACCGGCTTCGTGAGGTAGTCGAACGCTCCGCCCTTCATCGCCTCGACCGCCGTTTCCACCGTGCCGAACGCCGTCAGCACGATCACCGCCGTCGCCGGATGCTGCGCCTTGGCCTGCTTCAGCACTTCGAGCCCCGACATGCCGGGCAGCATCAGGTCGGTCAGCAGCAGGTCGAACGGCTCCCGCTCGAGCGCCGCCATCCCCTCCTCGCCGCTCTCCGCGCATTCGACGCGGAAGCCGTGATGCTCCATCCGGACCTGCATGATCCGGCGCAGGCTCGGATCGTCCTCAACCACTAGAATCGATGCCCTCATGCCGTTCCTTTATCCTGTTGCAACGGGAGTTCGATGACAAACCGCGTCCCGCGCGGCTCGTTCGCCTCTACGACGATCGTACCGCCGTGCGCCTCCACGATCTGCCGCGCCACCGCGAGGCCCAGCCCCGTGCCGTCGTTCTTGGTCGTGTAGAAGGGCTCGAACAGGTGCCCGCGCACCTCCTCGCTGATGCCCGGTCCATGGTCGCTCACCGTGATGCGGGCTCGCCCCGTCCCGCCGACTCCGCCGCGCACCACCACCTCGCCCGGCCCATCCGCCGCCTGCACCGCGTTCAGCGCCAGATTCAGCAGAACCTGCCGGATCTGCTCCGGATCGCACTCCACCGGCGGGGCGTTCTCGTCCACCTCCACCCGCACAACCACCTGCTTCTTCGCCGCCTGCACCTGCAACAGCCGCGCGATGCCGTCCGCCAGCGGTCCCAACCCGGTGAACCGGAACTCCGGCCGCCGCGGCCGCGCGTAGTCGAGCATCTCCGTCAGCAGCCGGTTCAGCCGTTTCGACTCCTTCTGCAGAATCGACGTCATCTCCTCCTGCAGCGCCGCGTCGGACCGCTCCGACCGCAGCAGATCCGCCGCGCCCTCGATCGCCGCCAGCGGCGTCCGGATCTCGTGCGCCAGCCCAGCCGCCAGTTGCCCGATCGCCGACAGCCGCTCCGCCTGCTTCCACCGTTCGACGTTCTTCTGCAACTGCTCGTAGGCCGCCGACAGCTCCGCGGTCGTCCGCTCCAGCAGACGCGTCTTCCTATGCTCGCGGTCCGCCAGCACCCCGAGCAGCGAACCGATCAGCAACAGGTCGATCGACTCGCCGGCCTGATCCACCGTCAGGCTCGTGAGCGTGGGCGCATAGGATAACGTCGCCACCGCCGCCGTCGCCACGCCACCCCGCCATCCGAACCAGAACGCCGCGATGACGATCGGCAGGAAGTAGAGGTACTGCAGGAACTTCCGCCATAGCGTCGGCGCGTCGGAAGAAAACTGTAGCGCCACGGTGATCGCCACCAGCGACGCGGCCACTAGCAGGCCCCGCTTGAGATTCCGGCTATCCATCTGCTCTTGACTTAGATGCAGCTGGATGATTTCAGGCAGCATGCCTGATTTCGGGCAGTTGTCTCCGGAGTCGGGCCAGGGCCCGGCAGGCGCGTCGGTAGGAAAGACCGCCGCCTTCGATGCGGACGATCGTATGGATTCCGGCTTCGCAGAGGGTAATCGTAGCGAGCGCGGCGGTGGGTGAGGCGTGCTGGGCATGGTGAAGCAGGGATATGGGGTCAAAAACGAAAAAGCACCGCGTTTCAGCCACTTGCGCGCCTGTTGAGTCGCGCAGGTCGAGTGCGGAGTTCCACTCCATCGCCGTCTCCAAACCCTCCCGGTCCAGCTCGCGACGCAATTGCGCCGCGGTCTCCGGAAATGTCTGTTGCAGGGTAATGGACATGCCTGGGACGGTGCACGAAAGGGGCCATTCGAGTTTGGCATGCGACTTGCAATTCATGAAATCGCCAGCAACCACTGGACACGATCGAAATCGAAGGATGACCCGAACCATGAAACTGTTCACCCTCCTCTCCACTTCCGCGATGCTCACGGCCGCCTTTGCCGCCGATCCCGCCGCGACCACCGGCGCCTCCCCTGTGAAGATGATTGCGGAAAAGGCCGCCGCCGTTCGCACCGAAGCCCTCGCGATCGAAGGCATCCTTAAGTCGAAGAATCCCGACATGGCTGCCGCCAAGGCCCGCGCCGAAGCCCTCGACAAGCACGTCGCCGAGATGAAGGAAGCCGCGCAGAACGTCACCGACGAGAAGGTGAAGGCCTCCGTCGAGGTGCTGAAGGTCCTTACCGAGAACAAGGCCAAGGCGCTTGCCTCCGCCGACGCCAAGGAGCGCGACCGCTTCCGCGCCACCGCCAAGAATATTGCCATGCGCGCCGAACAACTGGTGAAGACCTCCCAGAAGATCGGCGGCTGATCCCTCTTCTCCGAAGTGGTGCCAACGATGTTCCCTTAGTCCTGGACCCTGGACCTGGCCGGCGGACGTGAGACACCCGCCGGCCGATTTTCCGGTCCCTCCCTTTGGACACTGGCCGGTGGACGTGAGACACCCACCGGCCTATTTTTTATTGGCGATCAACTCCTGGTACTGCCGCCCGCAGTAACCGTCCGTCATCCCCGCGATGTAGTCGCAGATCACCAGATGCGGCGCTCGGCTCCGCGCCTGCTCCCGGTACGGCTCGGGCAATCGCTCCGGATCGGCCTCGAAGTACGCGAACAGCCCGCCGATCATCTGCACCGACTTTTCCCGTTCCTCGTTCAGCGGCTTGGACATGTACACCTTCTGCCGCATGAACCGCTTCAGTTCCAGGCAGGTCTTCCGCGCGTCCGGCAGCAGGCACGCCAGTCGGCTCGGATGCCGCCGCACGTCTTCCACCGTTCCCACGCCCGCCGCACGGCATGCCGCCGCCGTCCCCTCGACGAACCCGGAAACCAGCAGGTCGATCATCTGGCGCAGCGCCTCATGGAACTGCACCCGCGGCGGCGCGCCCGGGTACATCGACTGCGCGGTATCGTACAACTCGTCCCACGCCGGTACCGCCCGTGCCAGTTCGTCCAGCGTGAAGAAACCGGCCTGCTGCGCGTCGTCGAGGTCCGCCGTCGAATAGGCGATCTCGTCGGCGAGGTCGATCAACTGCGCCTCGAGCGGCGGCCGCTGGTCCGGCAGATACTCTTCAAGGTCCGGATTCTCCCCGGGACGCAGGTCGCGGGAGTGCTTCACGATCCCTTCGCGCATCTCGAACGTCAGGTTCAGCCCCGGGAACCGCGCGTAGCGCTGCTCGAAGTTCTCCACGATCCGCAGCGCGTGCAGGTTGTGGTCGAACGTCTCGCCGAACCGCGCCATCTGCCGCGCCAGTTCCTCTTCGCCGGAGTGTGCGAACGGCGGATGCCCGATGTCGTGGACCAGCGCCAGCGCCTCGGTCAGGTCTTCGTCCAGACCCAGCGCCAGCGCCACCGTCCGCGCCATCTGCGACACTTCGATCGAATGCGTCAGCCGGTTCCGGAAGTGATCCGAAATCCCCGGCGTGAACACCTGCGTCTTGTTTTCCAGACGCCGGAACGCGCGCGTGTGGATGACGCGGTCCCGGTCCCGCTGAAAGTCGTTCCGATAGGGGTGACGCAACTCCGGATAACGACGTCCGCGCGACATGTCCGGACGGAACCGGAGGTGCGCGATCGGACCCTCGTTCCCGCCGGAGCCCGCCACCGCGCTACTTCGCCGCGCCCGGCTTCGTTTCCGCGAAGGCGGTGATCGCCCACCGCGAAACCGCGTTCCGCGTGCTCAACTGCCGCAGCGGTTCCAGCAGCTTTTGCGCTTCGGCCGGATTCGACTTCGCCAGCAGCTTCGCCAGCTCGATCTGCGCGTTTTCCTTCGAGAACAGCGTGGTCGGGTTGTCGACGAGATACCGCAGGTGCTTCTCGGCATCCGCCGTCTTGCCCTGCTTGGCGTAAACCTGCGCCAGCGCGAACCGGGCCAGCGAAGCGTAATCCTTCGAGCCCTTGTCCACCACGATCTGCCATTCCTTCTCCGCTTCCGCGAAGTTGCCCTGGTCGGCTTTCGTCACGCCGATGTAGTAGTGGCCCAGCCAGGCCTCGTCGCTCGACGGATACTTGTTGATCACTTCCGTGAACGACTTCACCACGGCGGCGTCTTTCAGTTCCTGCGTCGTGTAGCTGCGGATGAACGGGCTCTGGCCCGGTCCCACCGCCGCCTGCTGGTCTTGCAGCGCGTTCCGCAGCGCCGCCTGGCGCTCGTCGGCCTGCTTCTCCGACCACCAGTACCAGCCAAGCGCGATCACTACGACCGCCACGGCCGCGCCGGCATACATCGTCAGTTGCTTCTTGTGCGACGCCGCGTAGTCGATTCCGTGCGTGACTTCCTCGACAAAGACGTCATGTTTGAGCTGTTCGCGTTCTTGCTTATCCACAACTACCCCAAGCTACATAGGATAGCACTTAATCGAACCCGCCGTTCGCCGCCCGGGTCTGCATGTGCTCCGGCGGCGGCATTTCCGTCAGGTTCCGGTGAATCGCGAACTTCACCAGCCCCGCCACGTCGTGGATGTCCAGCTTCCGCATCATCGACGCCCGGTAGGTGTCGATCGTCTTCGGACTCACCGCCAGCCGCGCCGCGATCTCCTTCGCCCGCAACCCCTCCACCAGCATCGTAAACACCTGGTGCTCCCGCGCGCTCAACGTCTCGATCGGGTCTTCCTCCAGCTTCCGCCCCCGCTGCGACCCGAATATCTTCTCCACTTCCACCGACGGCGAAATATACACGCCGCCTTCCCGCACCTGTCGCAGCGAATCGAACAACTGCTGCCCCGACCCCGACTTCAACACGAACCCCTGCGCCCCGCACCGCAGCGACTCAATCACCGTCTTCCGGTCCGACCGCGATGACATCAGCACCATCCGCGTGTCGCTGCCCGATTCCTTCACGCGCCGCAGCAGTTCCAGCGTATGAATCTCCGGCAGATCCAGGTCCAGCAGCGCCACATCCGGCTGCTCCTCTTCGATCATCCGCAGCGCCGAGAGCCCGTCCGGGCACTGCGCCACCACTGCGAATCCCCCGCGATAAGCGCACAAAGCCGCCAATGCCTCCCGCAGGAGCGGGAGTGGCTCCGCAATCAGGAGTCGTATCTGTGTTGTGGGTTCCATATACCGGCTGCATCCCTTCAAAAGGAGAGTGGCCGCATGCCGGGAAAATTCTCCGGGGAATCTGCATCCCCCGGAGAACCATCCATTACCAGACTACGAGAAGCTCCGGACCGCCTTCGCTTCGTCGTCGTGAATCTCGAACACCGTGTACAACTTCGTGATCTGCAACAGGTCGTGCACGCGCTTGGTCAGATTGAGCAGCTTCAACTGCCCGCCCTGCCCGCTCACCGTCGTAAAGCTCGATACCAGCTCGCCGATCCCCGAGCTGTCGATGTAGTTCACTTCACCCAGGTTGATGAGGATCTTCTTGTTCCCCGCGCCCAGCAGGTTCCGCACCTGGTCCCGGAGCATCGCCGCCCCTTCCCCAAGCGTTATCTTTCCGGCGGCGTCCACCACCGTCACATCGCCCACTTGTCGAGTCGTAATCGTTGCGCTCACTCTGCCATCTCCTCAATCGGTAATCGAATACTTCACTAACGTCACTTCCGCGCCGCCCGCCGCCGTCCGCTTCACCGTGAACTCGTCCACGAATGTCTGGATCAGCAACAACCCGCGCCCGGAACCCCGCATCAGGTTGTCCCCCTGCGTCGGGTCGGGCACCCGGTTCAAATCGAACCCCTCGCCCTGATCGATGATCGTGATCCGGACCGAATCGGCGCGCGTCTCCAACTGCAGCCGGACCTGCTTGGCGGCATCGTACTTATTGCCGTGCGCCACCGCGTTCACCATCGCTTCCCGGACCGCCAGACCAAGATCCATACAGGCATCCTCGTCCAGTCCGATCTGCTTCGCCGCGTCGACACATAGCGTCTCGGCCGTATCGACGCTCTCGAGATTGGACTCGAGCAGTTGATCCATGGTTCCCGGCATGACTTCGTAAAAGCGTACCAAAATTCCCGCTCGCCGTGAGACCCTGCAAAATAGTAGCGATGTCCCGGCTCTGGCTTGCCACCCTCCTCCCCGGCCTTCTCCTCCTCGGCCAGGGGATCCCCGTCCGCAACTACGAACCCGCCAAACGCGACGCCCGCTCCGGTCGCCCCTGGCCCGTCACCTTCGCCGACGTCACCGCCCGCGCCGGCCTCACCGCCCCTTTCATTTCCGGCGACCCCGCCAAAAAACGCTACATCATCGAGGCCAACGGCGCCGGCGTCGCCGTCCTCGACTACGACGAGGACGGCTTCCAGGACATCTTCCTCATTAACAGCTCCCGCCTCAATCCCGCCCCCGGCGCCCCCCCGCCCGCCAACCACCTCTACCGCAACAACCACGACGGCACCTTCCGCGACGTCACCGCCGCCGCCGGCCTCGTCAAATCCGGCTGGGGCAACGGCGCCTGCGCCGGTGACTTCGACAACGACGGCCACGAAGACCTCTTCCTCACCTACTGGGGCGCCAACGTCCTCTACCGCCACACCGGCAAAGCCGCCTAC
>CAYMTH010000103.1:8700-11010 GCA_964393235.1 uncultured Solibacteraceae bacterium
GCTGCTCCTTCCTCGACTACGACCGCGACGGCCACCTCGACCTCTTCGTCGCCGCATACCTCGCCTCCGACCCCGCCCAGCCCCCGCTCCCCGGCGCCGCCGCCAACTGCATGTGGAAAAACACCCCCGTCTTCTGCGGCCCCCGCGGCCTCCCCCACGGCCGCGTCCGCCTCTTCCACAACCGCGGCGACGCCACCTTCGAGGACGTCTCCCAAAAGTCCGGCGTCGCCGCCGTCCAGGGCTTCTACGCCTTCACCGTCCTCGCCGCCGACTTCAACGGCGACGGCTGGGTCGACATCTACGTCGCCTGCGACGCCACCCCCTCGCTCCTGTTCCGCAACAACCACGACGGCACCTTCCGCGAAGTCGGCGCCGAATCCGGCGTCGCCTTCAACGAACACGGCCAGGAGCAGAGCGGCATGGGCGCCGCCGCCGCCGACTTCGACAACGACGGCCGCATCGACATCCTCAAAACCAACTTCGCCAACGACTATCCCAACCTCTACCGCAACCTCGGCCGCGGCCTCTTCGAAGACGTCGTTCTCCGCGCCGGCCTCGCCGTCAACCCCCAGTACGTCGCCTGGGGCATCGGCTTCGTCGATTTCGACAACGACGGCCACCGCGACGTCTTCCAGGTCAACGGCCACCTGTTCCCCGAACTCTCCGCCGAATACCGCGCCCCCCGCCTCGTCTACCGCAACCTCGGCAACGGCAAGTTCGAGGACCTCTCCCCCACCCTCCGCCACGCCTCCAGCCGCGGCGCCGCCTTCGGCGATCTCGATAACGACGGCGCCGTCGACGTCCTCATCCAGAACATGGGCGAGCCCCCGACCCTTCTCAAAAACACCGGCGCCGGCAAAGGCAACTGGATCAAAATCCAACTCCGCGGCACGAAGTCCAACCGCTCCGCCCTCGGCGCCCTCGTCGCCGTCGACGGCCAGTCCGAGCCCCTGCTCTCCCAGTCCAGCTACCTCTCCGTCAACGACCGCCGCCTCCACTTCGGCCTCGGCGCCGCCGCCGAAGCGAAGAAGATCACCGTCCGCTGGCCCAGCGGCGAGACCGAGACCTTCGGCCCCGTCAAAGCCAACCAGACCATCACTCTCACCGAAGGCCAATCCGCCAAATGACGACCATCCTCCTCGCCTTCGCCCTCCTCCAGCCCAACGTCGAGGCGCTCGTCGCCCAAGGCGCCGAGGCCGCCCAGTCCGGCCGCCTCGCCGAAGCCGAGGCGCTCTGGAAGAAGGCGCTCGCCCTCAACCCCACCCACCCCGGCGCCAACTTCAACCCCGGCTACTTCCACCTCCGCCAGAACAACGCCGCCGCCGCCGAGCCCTTCCTCGCCAAAGCCGCCCGCGCCAACCCGCGCGACTACAACGCCCAGTTCCTCCTCGGCAACGCCCTGCTGCAGTTGAACAAGCCCGAACCCGCCCTCCGCGCCTGGCGCGCCGCCCTCGCCCTCCGCCCCAACGAGTACCGCCTGCTCAAGGTGATCAGCGTCGAATACGCCAAGAACCGCTACTTCCTCGAGGCCGCGCAAACCGCCCGCCGCGCCGCCGAACTCCAGCCCGCCGACGAGGACGCCTGGGTCATGGCCATCAAGAACTACGCCGACGCCGGCAGCTTCGACCTCGCCGCCCGCGACGCCTCCGCCGCGCTTCTCCGTTTCCCCAACTCCGCCCGCGTCAACTTCGAAAACGCCTTCCTCCTCCACCGCCGCGGCCGCTGGGCCGACGCCATCCCGCTCCTCGAAAAGGCCATCCAGGCCGACCCCAACTACGAAGAACCCTTCTACCTCTACGGCGACGCCCTCGTCCAGCAGGACAAGACGAAGGAGGCCATCGCCTACTTCACCCGCGCCATCGCCATCCGCGATTCCTACCTGCCTGCCCGCATGGCCCTCGCCCGCGCCTACCTCAAGCTCGACAACCTCGCCGACGCCCGCCGCGAAGCCGAGCAGGCCGCCCGCATCCGCCCCGACGATCCCCAGCCCCCGCTGCTGCTCTCCCAGATCCTCTTCCGCCAGGGCGACGAAGACGGCGCCCGCGCCGCCCGCGAAAAATCCATGGCCCTCCGCCGCGCCAACCCCGCCGCGCAGGAAGCTCCGCAAAACCGCCCGTTCCCCAAATAAAAACGAAACCGGCGCCGCACCCCTAAGGGCCCGGCGCCGGTTCTGTTCTTCCAGCGGTGGTTAGAACGCGTAACGCAGCGCGAACTGGATCTGCCGGTTTGCCGCGGCGCTCGAGATCACGCCAAATGTCGGCGTATTGATCACGTAGCCGCCCGAACCCGGCGCACCAAACATCGTCGTGT
>CAYMTH010000104.1:0-10998 GCA_964393235.1 uncultured Solibacteraceae bacterium
CGGAAAGATCAGTTTGACGCCGAGTTTCGCCGCCTTCTCTTCCGCCACCTGCCGCGCTTGAATTCGCATGAAATCAGCGTGGGCACGCAGGCTCTGCGCAATGCCGGTACCGAATCGGTCTGCTTGGATCAGAACCGCGACCAATTTCTTCAGATCATCGACCGCGGTCCGGTCGGCGAGATTTCGCAACGCCTCCACGCGGCGCTTACCCGCCTTAAGCTCTAGGTTGATCATGGCGAACTCCTCGCTGATCTCCCGGTGCGCGTGTTCCAACTCCTTGGCAACCTGCACCATCGCCTGGTCGAGACCCAAACCGCTCTCAACACAAACAACGAGCAGATCCAGAGCGTTGGCAAGTCCGCGCTGTACCGCCTTCTGCCGACGCTGAGAGCGAATCTTCACATATTCGTTCGGGCCAAAAAACCCTGCCGCAGCAGCAGCCAGCACGGCGACAATCTTGTTCGAAGAATCGGCCGCGGACCCGGCAACCGCAAAGCTCATCAAGACCGGCAGCGCGATACCCAGCAAGATCTTTGCGCCGTAAAGAATTCGAAGCGCGTTCGGCCCCTTGATGCCAGCCCGGATCAACCGGCGCTGCATGATGCTGACGTCCTTCGGCGAGGCGGGCACCAGATTGCCGAGCCGCTTCACCAGGTCATGAAATACCAAACTCGGGTGAACCGGGATCTTCTCTTGAGCCAGCGTCTCCATGCCAGTCACACGCTCGATTGCCTCTTTAGGCCGAACCCACATCTTTAGACCGGCGGCGGCGATCGCGACAGCCACTGTGAGAAAAACTAGAAACGCAATGAGGAGCGGCATGATTAGACCTCTATATTCACGATCTTTTGAATAATGCCGTAGCCGATCAATTGAAGCAGAACGGCTCCGCCCATCATGTAGTTGCCTAGTTCGTCGTCAAAAAAGAACCGGACGTAATCGGGGTTTACCCAGAACATCAGCAGCGCCACGCCGATTGGGATCATCGTCAGCGCCGTACCGGTCATCCGACCGTGAGCACTGATTGCCTTGATTCGGCCGCGGAGCTTGAACCGCTCCCGCATCAAATAGGCAAGTTTATCGAGAATCTCGGCGAGATTACCGCCCGTTCGCTTCTGCAGCATTACAGCCGACACGAAAAAGTGGACATCGAGTGACGGCACCCGGGCAGCGAGCTTTTCGAGCGCATTCTCGAGCGGCAAGCCCAGATTGTGCTCCTCAAAGGTTCGGCGGAACTCGCCTGCGAGCGGCTCCTGGAACTCCCGGTGGATCAACTCGAGGGACACCGAAAACGCATGCCCCGCACGCATCGACCGGGCCACAAACTCCAGACTCTCGGGAAACTGCTCCTCGAACTTATGCAGTCGCTCCGCCCGCTTGCGCAGAACGAAGAGCATGGGAGACGCGCCAGCGATCAATGCGGGAAGGAAGGCCAACTGCCGGTGCTGCGGCGGGAAGAACAGCCACGCGGCGCCATAGCCGGCAAGAAACAGCGCGAGACACGCGTGCATCAACCGGGCCACCTTCCAACGCAACCCGGCCTGCTCCAACAGGCGGTGAAGGCGGTCCCGCAGCTCGAGCCGCTGCAAAAGCTGAATGACGACCTGCCCGGCAGCCTCGTCAGAAGATATGAGCGAGAGCTTTTTCTGGCTCTTCTTGGACTCTTTCTTGTTGCTGACCGGATCAACGAGCCGCGATCGGATCTTGCCCACGTCGGCACTGCGGAATGACTTGCTAAGTAACCACCAGGCCGCCAGCGACACTAACCAGACCACGAGGATGATTGTGATGTACATCATGGCATTCTGCTCCGCAAACCGCGTTACGGCACCTCAACAACTTCATCGAACAAATCGGGCCGCAACTTTATGCCGTGCGACAGGAGTTTTTCATAGAACTTCGGGCGGATACCGGTTGCCGCGAACCTCCCAAGAACCTCGTTGTTCGGCCCAAGCCCGCGTTTTTCAAATACGAAAATGTCCTGGAGCGTCACGATGTCACCTTCCATTCCTGTGACTTCGGTGATGCTTGTCACGCGACGACTTCCGTCTGACATACGCGCAGCCTGGACGAACACATGCACAGCGGCCGCAATCTGCTGGCGAATCGAAACCAGCTGCATGTTGGCGTTGGCAAGCGATACCATGACCTCAAGCCGGGAAACACCGTCGCGAGGGGTATTGGCGTGGATGGTAGTCAATGAGCCGTCGTGACCTGTATTCATGGCCTGCAACATGTCGAGCGCTTCCGGACCACGGACTTCGCCGACAACGATGCGATCGGGACGCATACGCAGACTGTTGATAAGGAGCTCCCGCTGCCGCACGGCGCCATTGCCCTCGAGGTTTGGGGGACGGGTTTCCAGACGAGCGACGTGTGGCTGCTTCAACTGCAACTCCGCCGCGTCTTCGATGGTCACGATGCGTTCCTTCGGGGCAATGAACGCTGACAGAGCATTGAGGAGTGTCGTCTTGCCGGCACCGGTACCGCCGGCGATGATGACATTCAACTTTGCCTTCACCGCAGCTTCAAGCAACTCCATCATCCCCTGCGTCAGCGCTTTCCTCGCCACGAGGTCGCTCGGCATCAGCTTGTCCTGAGAAAAGCGACGAATTGACATCAGCGGCCCATCGACGGCGAGAGGTGGAATGATGGCGTTCACGCGCGAGCCATCCCGCAGACGGGCATCTACCATCGGCGTCGACTCGTCGACGCGGCGCCCGACCTGGGAGACGATTTTGTCGATAATGCGAAGCAGATGCGGGTCGTCACGAAACGTGACGTTGGTCAACTCCAACTGCCCACGCCGTTCAACGTACACCTGCTTGCTGCCGTTCACGAGAATGTCGCTGATGCTCGGGTCCTGCAGCAAGGGTTCCAGCGGCCCCAGACCGAAAACCTCGTCCAGTACCTCGTCACAGATCTGTTGCTTTTCGTTCGAACTCAGAAGCGTCGGTTCGCCCTCAATCAGCGTGAACAACGCCTGGCGAACCTCACCCCGCACCCGCTGATTGTCGATCGAGGCAAGCGCTTCAAGGTTGATCTTGTCGAGCAGCTTCCGGTGCAGCGTGAACTTCAGTTCCTGGTACTCGGGCTTCAAACCGGCCCGCTTCTGGCTTGAGTTCTTCAGTAGTCGCTGTTCCCAGCTCAACTGCTGCGACCCTTGTTTCGTTTCAATACTGGAAATCATCTGAAATCGTCCACTCCCTTCTGCTCACGTCGGCGCAACTCACGGGTTCAACCAATCCATCCGGCCTCAGGAAAACACGGGTTTGAGCCCCCAGAACCCCTTCTTTTTCTCAGCCTCCGCCCTGACTCCTGCAAGCCGGGCGGCCAACGTCTCGACGCCTCGGCCAAGCTCCACGTCGCGGGTTAACGGCTCGCCGCGAGTCACCACCCGGTGAAGGGAAAAGTAATCGTTCGGCAGCACTGTACTCACGGAGGCCCCAAACATCTTTTCGACATCCGCCGCCGCAATTCCTTGTTGTTTGCTCAAGCGATTCACGACAATGCTGTAACGACTTTTGTCGAAGCCAACAACTTCCAGCATTTCGATCGCCTTCCGCGTCAGGTGCAAACTCGGCAATTCCGCAGTCGTTACCAAGCACGCCACGTTCGACTCCGAAAACGCGAGCATCGCAGTCCGGTTAAATATCGTGGGGAGGTCCAGAACCACAAAGTCGTAGTGTTTTCTGAGCGCTTCGAGCGCGAGATGCAAACGCCCCGGATCGAGGACCGCAGTCTGTGGCTCTTCTGGGCCCGGCAGGATGTCAATGCCGTCCAGATGCGCGGCCATGGTACCCCACTCGTCGCCGTTGGACGGCAGATCACGCTCCAGCACATCGACAAACGAGTACGGATGATGAATCTTCAGGTAGAAGCCAATCGCGCCGCCCATCAGGTCCAGATCCAGCAACAACACCCGCTTTCTGGTCAATCTCTGAATGGCAAAGGCGCTCTGGGCCGCAAGCGTAGTGGCTCCGGAACCGGGCTTGGTGGAAGCCAGACCGATCACGGTCCCCATTTCCCGCTCTTCCTGGATGACTGGAGCCCGCAGACGCAGCACGCGCTCAAAGGCAGCCTGCTGGGCGGCGGCCTCAAACGGCATCCAGAGAAACTCCGCGGCACCGGCACGCAGTGACCGGACGATAGCGTTCCCATCCTGGGATGTGTGCAGCGCGATTACCTGCACAGCAGGGGTCCGATTCAGCAGAAACCGGATGGTATCGCAGGCCTGGTCAAGGTCCGTAGTGAGATCGAGGAGAACCACGTCGGGCCGCCACTGCCGGAGTCGCATCTCGAGGACCTGCTCAGGCAGATATGACTTCAAGTCCGACACCACCTGGAAGTAGCGAGCCGGAGCCGCCGTTCGCAGAAACGCCTCCGCAAGTTCCCTATTCGGGGACATGAGCAGCGCGATAACCGGGGTGTCGTTTGACGGCATTGATGTGTTCTCGCCTTACCTAAATGGTTTTCCTATCGCGGAGTTCGATCATCGCGTTCGATCCGGCTAGGACTCCTTTTTCGGCGCCACGGCGGGTTCGCTGGTGGCGGCGTTGCGCTTCTTGTCGGAGTTACGCGAGCGCTTGGCTGGCGCCGGGCTCACAGTGGGGCGCTCGGCGCCCGACGGCTTCATGAATTCCTTCGGAAACTCCAGGCTCGGCTTGGGATCGCCGACCGACAGCGGGGTGGTGACTTCCGGAGTGACCAGCACGATCAACTCCGACTTCGACCGATTCTCCGTGCGGCTCTTGAAAAGGTTGCCTAGCAGGGGAATGTTCGACAACCCAGGAATCTTGGACATGCTGTCGGTGACACGGTCGTCGAGGAGACCACCGATCACGAAGCTTTGCCCTTCTCCCAGTTCAATGTTTGTTTCAATCTTTCTCGTCGCGAGCGCCGGGATATTGAACCCCGCAATCGTCACCGAGTTTGCCAGATCGAGGGTATTGACCTCAGGCTTCACGTAAAGCTTGATGGTGCCGTTTTCGGTCACCTGCGGATTGAAACTCAGGCGAATACCGAACTCCCGGAACTGAACAGTGACAGAGCCGGCATTTGAGCCGCCCTGCAGAATCGGCACCGGGAACTCTCCACCGACGAGGAAGCTCGCCTCTTTTCCGTTCGTCGTCACCAGGTTAGGTTCGGCCAAGATCTGCAGGACACCCTCGGCCTGAAGTGCCTTCACCAAGCCGCCGAGGTTCAGATCCGGGCGAAACGCGAAGATATTGAGCGCGTCCGTAATGGTGAATTGGGAGGCATTCTGGCTACCGCCGGCGCCACCAATCTGAGACGGCAGCGGGGCGGGGCCACCACCGGCCGTGATGCGCCCGATCGTGTTTCCTCCGCCCGTCGAAACCAGATTGACCCCAAAACTGCGCGCGGCATTGCGGTTTAGCTCCGCGAAGCGAACACGGAGCAGGACCTGTTTCTCGACTTTTGGGGGCGCCAGTTTCATATTGTTCACCACGCTCTTGCCGAGCGGGGTGACAAGCGCCACGGCACGATCGGCGACAATCTGAGAACTCACCATCCCCGTCAGCGAGAGCGTGTCGCGCGCCGCCTGGATCTGAATGTCTTCATTCGGGAAGGTGGCCTTCAGGATCTTCTTGATCGGGTCCAGGTTGTGCTCAACCGTGATCGAGTAGAACTCGCGTTGACCGGACCGGGACCAGACGATCAATGTCGAGGTGCCATGAGATTTCGCGTGAATCAGGATCTCACGCGTGGTCACCGCCACATAGTCGGCGACCTCCGGATTACTCGTCGAGATCCGGCCGATATCGGCCGGATAATCTATGACGATGCTCTTGCCGACCGTGAGCCGAAGTTCCTGAATGTTCTGGCCAGTTACAACAAGGCCACTCGCCAGTAATGTGGCGAGGAGACCACCCACCAATCGAAGCCAACCATGCAACCTGATAGTCATCGGAATCCTTTCCTTCTGTGTTTCGACCAGCCCGGGAAGCACCGGAGCGACCATCAATCCGAACTGGTTAAACGTGATCATCTGATCCTCAGATGTTTAGTTCTTTTTGGAATTGACCACTTCGACTGCGCGAACCGTGCCGCGGAACGTCACTATTTCGTCGGGCGGAGGAGGCGGCGGAGCGGCAACGACCGGCGGAAGGGGTGCGGCCGCAGCCACAGTCACGGGACGGGGACGCGGACGGGGAGCGGGTGCATCGGTTTCCGCGCCATCTCCACCCGGTCGAGTCTTCTTCACCTTTCCGCGACCGAAGAGTTCCGCCAATTGACGGCCGTTCGTTTTCTCGATCCCGTGATCGCTCCCGTTGCGAAGCACCAATTGGATCCTGCCCTCGTTGCCGGCCAAGGTCAGCAACTCCGCCTGCTCAGGTGATACGAGAACGGTCACCGTACTGGCGTTGATCGCCTGGCCCTTCGCGTCCGGCTGATACGTCTGGCCAGCCGACAGGACTACGATGTTCTGCAACACAGTGGTGGTGATCGTGTCATTCGAGTCCGGTGGGCGGCCGGTGACGAGAACGTCAACTCGCATGCCCGGCAGCACGAAGCCTGCGACACCGACAACCTCAGTGACCCTCACCGTGACCGCGCGCATCCCGACTGGGATGATCGGCGCGATGCCTTGTCCGCTTCCGCGCTCACCCAGCCGACCGACAATCACCGGTTCGTCGAGAAGGATACCGCTGACAACCGGACGGTCCATCACCTCTTCTACTTTCGAGAAGCCACCCTTCGGGAATTGATCGACGGGCACTTTGCTGACTTTGACGTCACCCGGCTTAATCGAGGAGCCAATCCCCAGCGGCTTGGCGGCGACCACCACGTCCTTCACTTCCTTCGACTCCGGCGCCTTGGCCGCCGGAGCGCCGGCGCGCGCTGTCAGCTGGTAGAAGATCGCGGAGACGACCAACGCGAATACGAGACTGACTCCGAGAACTGTGAGAAACCTGCGATCCATATCTAATCCCTTTCGTAGTACCCTTTGCTTGCCAGGCGAGCCAACAGCCCGCTATCGTTCCCGACTCTGCCGAACCAAAAGCGCCGACGCCACGAAACCGCCTCGCATGGCGTAGTCAGCCAACCGCTGGCCGCCCGGCAGGCGCCAGGCAGGGGCAGCCATCGTTTCCGAACCGGCCGGAATCGTTTCCGATTGCAGGCACTCGAATTTCCTTCTTCGGGAGACCGGTTTCATTCTGGTCGGCTGTGCGATCTTCATGTGCGAAATCCCTTTCATTTGTACTTTCGGCCGATTTGGTGATTTTCATTAGGCATGAACTGCAGAATCCCTAGAACTTCTTTCCCACCGACTCCACCCTTCGGCGCAGCAGCACAACCTTTTCGGAATCGACAACAACATCCCAGCGCCCGGAGCGCCGCAAGCCGCCCTGAACCGCCCACTCGCGCGGGACCAGCACCGTATCAAATTGAAAACGATCAACTTCCGCTTCCGCCTCCGGCCCGCCACGCATCAGCATCAGATAGGTCCGGCCCAGTTTTTCGCCGTAAAAGTCGCTACGCCCGTCGAAGAATACCCGCTGGCGGGGGTAGAAGCGATAGGCGAGATAGTCCCCCCACTCGTCGGTCGTAAGGACTCGCTTGCCCTCGATGTCGGCCCGGTGTTGTTCGATGATTCCCACCGGAAACTTCACCTCTGGGAAATTCGACGGCCAGGAGACCGGCCGGCCGAGAACGGAGAGAACGGCGACCGGCACCAGAACCCACGCCGTGCTGCGCGCAAAACCTGGCTGCAGATCGTTCGACAACCGGTCAAACGTACGAAGAACTGCTCGTTTGGGAAGTCCGGGCACCAGTTCACGCCACCACGCGCTCAGTTCTGCCGCAAGAATCGGAGCCGAAACCAACAGAAAGATGGGGACGTGCCGGACCGACCCCAAGCTCAGATGTGCCCACCCGAGCATGAGGAGCGCATCCGCCCAGTTTCCCCGCCGAACGCAACGGTAAGCCCCCATCAACGATGCGAACAGCAGGATTTCAAACAGGAGCATCGCTTCCGAACGGAAGCTCGGAGACTGGAATTCGTCCACAGCCTCCTTGATCCAATCGCTCCGAAGATACGCCAGAATGTGAAGGTGTAATTGGTAACCGTATGGATTCACAAGGGAAACGGCGAAGCACCCAACCGCTAAAAGCGCATACCGCTTCATCGCACTCCAGTCCTTCGCCAATGCTGAACCGAGGGCTACAAGCCCGAGGCACGCGACCAGGCTGAGGAACCCGCCGTGCAGATTGGTCCAAAGCAACGACAACGGGACCAGGAGCCAAATCCTGCCGCTAGGCCGCCGCCGGTCAGCCTCGATCAGCCACAGCGAAGCGGACAGGAACAACAGCGTAAACAGATGAGGACGCGCGAGATAGTGAATCGCAGACGATCCGCTCGCCATGAGCAGTACCGGTACGGCGATCAGAGGCGTCGCCCCACGCCACATCGCATGCCGGAACAGCACGATCAAATAAACAGGCAGCAATATCCCCAACCCGAGCACCACCCCCTTCATGCCCGCCGTCGAGTGCAGCCATGACATCAACACTTCGGCCGCCCACTCCCACGCAAACCACGGTTCCCCAGCCTTGGAAAAAGACATGAAGTCGGAGCGCGGAAACGCTCCATGTTCGCGAATCCAGTCGCCAACGCGGATATGCCAACCGGTGTCCCCATCGGACAGCAACGCGGCCCAGCCGTTCGGTCCCGCCAGGAAGAGCCACACGATCAACGACAAGAAAAGGAAGTCCGCCAGCGTCGGCGCCCATCGCGACTGGTGCGGCAGCTTCGGCGCCGCCGCGGCAGGCTCCCGCATCGATTCGCTGAGCGCCTGCAGATCGGCTTCAACCGAGTTCGTCTTAACCAGCGCGTCCATCTCCGGCGGCATGCTTCCCATTCCTCTAATCCATCGGTGCAATACGGGCAAAACGTTAGCCGTCCTAGCCCTCATCCAAAGGGAATCCCAACTCCGCCAGCAACCGCATCCCCCGTACCGCCAGTTCGTAGCGATCACGCGCGCCGGTCTTCTCAAAAATGTGCATCAAGTGCACCTTCACGGTCCCCGGCGTGATCGACAACCGCGCCGCGATCTCCCGGTTCTTCATCCCCTGCGAAACCAATTCGATCACTTCCCGCTCCCGCGGCGTCAACCGCGGCAGATTCCGCCGCGACGTCCACTGCCGCAACGCCGGCGAGGCCGACTCCTCCAGGAACGTCTCCCCCCGGCTGACTTTCCGGAACGCATCCACCACCACCGACAATGGCGATGTCTTCCTTACAAACCCCTTCGCCCCCGCCCGAAACGCCCGCACCAACTCCGACTCCGGCACGTCCCGCGTCCAGAGAATGCACGCCGTCGCCTCGCTCAGATAGGTCAACTCCGACAGAAAGTGCAGCGCCGATCGCAGCCCCGACGCATGATCCATTAGCAGAATCTGCGGCCGCAACTCCCCGATCAACGGGATCGACGCCGCCAGCGACGAAGCCTGCCCAATGAGAGCAAATTCCTTATTTTGTTCGAGATACCAGCGCAGTCCCGCGACCGTGGCGGGTTCCGCCTCACAGAGGAATACGGTTGGCAAATTCTCCATACCTGCCTGTACTATCGGCAGGCCTCGTGCCCCGAACGCGTCTCCGGGGCACTAATGGAGACCGGAAAACACCCTACGCCAGCGTAAGATTAAACCCTATCTGCCTGGGGCGGGCTCTGCCGGTGAAACGACGTCGCGTCTTCCAGCGCCGCCGCCCCCGCCAGCAACGTCCGCTCCGCAAATGGCCGCGCGATCAACTGCAGCCCGACCGGCATACCGCCCTCGCCGAATCCGCACGGAATCGAAATCGCCGGGAACCCAAGCACATTCACCCCGCGCACCAGCCGCGTCGTCGCCAAACGGAAATCCTCTTCGACGCCCCGGATCGAAATCGCGGTGTCCCCAATGCGCTTGGCCACGGTCGGCGCGGTCGGCGTCAACAGCAGGTCGATGCCGGCAAACAGCCGCACGAACTCCTCGCGGAACTGCCGCCGCAAACGCTGCGCGTTAACGTAGTCGGTCGCCGGCAGCAACGCGCCCTGATCGAACAACACGCGCACGTCAGCGCCGAAATCCCCCCGCCGGTCGGCAAACCGTTCGAACACCGCCGACGCCTCCGACAGCAGGATCACCCGCCCCACGGCGTTGAGCGACGCCACGTCGGGCACCCGCACTGTCTCCACTTGCGCCCCCAACTCCCCGGCCAGCGCCGCCATCTTCCGAACCGCCGCTTCCACCTCCGGCTCCACCAGGTCGAAGTAGAAGTTCTCCGGCACGCCGACGCGCAGGCCTCGCATCGACACGCCCTCCCCCGGCACGTAGTCGTCCACCGGAGCGTAGCTCGACGTGTCGTCGCGCTCGTCCCGCCCGGCCAGCGCCTGCAGGCAGATCGCCGCGTCCCGCACCGTCCGCGTCAGCGGCCCCATGTGGTCCAGACTGAAATCCAGCGGCAACACCCCATAGCGGCTCACCCGTCCGTACGTAGGCTTCAACCCCACGGTATTGCAAAACGCCCCCGGCACCCGGATAGACCCGCCGGTGTCGGATCCCATCGCCAGAAACGCCTGCCCGTCGGCCACCGCCGCGCCCGACCCGCCGCTCGACCCGCCCGGAACCCGGTCCGTATCCCACGGATTGCGCACCGGCCCGAAGTGCGGATTGTTCGACGTGACGCCGTACGCCAGCTCATGCATATGCGTCTTGCCCAGCATAACCGCGCCGGCCGCCGCCAGCCGCTCCGTCACCGCCGCGTCATAGTCCGGAACAAAGTCCTTGAACAGCAACGACCCGCAGGTCGTCCGCACGCCTTTCGTGCAATAGACGTCCTTCAGCGCGATCGGAATCCCGTGCAGCGCGCCCCGGTCCTCGCCCGCGGCCAGTTCCCGGTCGGCCGCGTCCGCCGCCGCCAGCGCCGCCTCGGCCGTCACCGCCAAAAACGCGTTCAACCGCCCGTTGCGCTTCTCAATCCGCTCCAGACAC
>CAYMTH010000105.1:0-10961 GCA_964393235.1 uncultured Solibacteraceae bacterium
CAGCCCGTGCTGGTCCTGAATGCGAGCTACGAGCCGATCAACGTTTGCGCGGCGCGGCGGGCACTGATCCTGGTGCTGAAGGGCGTTGCGTCGGCGGAGGAACACGCGCCGTTGCAGGTCCATTCGTATAACCGGCATATGGAGATGCCGAGCGTGATCCGGCTGCTGGAGTACCGGCGGATTCCGCAGCAGTCGCGGGCGCTATCGAGAAAGAACATTCTGCTGCGGGACCGGTACACGTGCCAGTATTGTCACCGGACGCTGCCGTCGGTGGAGTTGACGCTGGACCATGTGCAACCGCGGTCGCGCGGGGGCGGGTCGACGTGGGAGAACCTGGTGGCGTGCTGCCATCCGTGCAACAACCGGAAGGGGAACCGGACGCCGGAGGAAGCGGGGATGAAGCTGGCGAAGGCGCCGCGGCCGTTCAGCCTGCACACGTCGCGGCATCTGATGCGGATGCTGGGGAACACGGACGCGCGGTGGCGGAAGTATTTGTTTTTTTAGAGGCGGGGGCGGGGATCTGTCACGGGAACTCCGCAGGGTGCCTCCCCACAGTGCGGGTATCTGTACGATGAAGCCTCTTTTTCTCCTTGCCGTCTCCTTCGCCGCGTGGGCGCAGCCCGCGCCGGTCTTTCCAGTCCGTTCCTTCTCCTATGCCAATCCCGCGCTGCCGGTGCATATCTCGTCGGGCGCGGCGCAACTGGACTCGACGCCGGCCGACAATCCGGTGACCGACGCCGGGGCGCGGCTGGGGCGGCTGCTGTTCTATGAGCGGCGGCTGAGCCGGAATAACCGGATCGCGTGCGGGTCGTGCCACATTCAGGAGATCGGGTTTTCCGATCCGCGGGGGAAGAGCCCCGGGTTCGGCGGCGGGTTCACGGCACGGCACTCGATGGGGGTGGCCGACGCGCGGTGGAATCCCGGGAAACGGTTTTTCTGGGACGAGCGGGCGCCGTCGCTGGAGGCGCAGGCGTTGGAGCCGATTCAAGACCCGGTGGAGATGGGGTTGACGCTGCCGGAGATGGTCGCGCGGCTGCAGGCGCTGCCGTACTACGCGCCGCTGTTCACGGCCGCGTTCGGGGACGCGGCGATCACGCCGCAACGGGTGGGCCGGGCGATCGCGCAGTTCGAGCGATCGATCGTCAGCTACCGCAGCCGTTACGACGAAGGACGCGCGCAGGTGGCCGGGCCGGCTGTTCCGTTTCCGAACTTCACGGCCGAGGAAAATCTGGGGAAAGACATCTTCTTTCGCGAGGCCAGTCCGGTGGGGCCCGGATTTCCGATGCCGGGGCCGGGCCCGGGGGGGCCGGGAGAGCGCGGCGGAGGCTGCGGGGGGTGCCATCAAGGCGAGGCGATGATCAATGTGCGGGGACCGCAGAACAACGGGCTCGACGCGGCTTCGACGACCGACCTCGGCGCGTTCGCCGTGACCGGGTTGGAGCGGCACCGCGGGGCGTTCCGCTCGCCGAGCCTGCGCAATATCGCGGCGCGTGCGCCGTACATGCACGACGGGCGGTTCCGGACGCTGGGCGAGGTGGTGGCTTTTTACAACAACGGCGTGCAGCCGCATCCCCAACTCGATCCGCTGCTGAAGGCCCCGACGGGGGTGCCTCGCCATCTGGGGCTGAACCCGGCGATGCAGCAGGCGCTGGTGCGATTTCTGGAGACGCTGACCGACCGGGAGTTGCTGGAAGACGCGCGATTCAGCGATCCGTTCCGGGCGGTGGTCACTTATCCGTCGGCCTCCTTTGCCGGTGACCGGGCGGCGGCGGATTCACTGGTGAGCGGATTCTCAAACGACCTGCCGCTGGCGGAGGAGGGGTTGCGGGTGTATGTCCGGGACGCGGCGGGGGTGGAGCGCGAGGCGGCGGTCAGCTTCGGCTCGCGCGGGCAGGTGAACTTCCACGTTCCCGCGGGGACAGCGACGGGATGGGCGGGGGTGCGGATCCAGGGCGCGGGGACGGCGAACTACCGGGGCGTGCTCGAGGTCGTCGATACGATGCCGGGGCTGTTCAGCGCGAACGGGGACGGACGGGGCGCGCCGGCGGGTTGCCTGGTGGAACGGGGCGCGGGCGGGGATGTCACGCGCACGCCGCTGTTCGAGCGGCGAAACGGTTCTTTCGCACCGACTTCGCTGCGGCCGGCGCCGGGCGGCGATGCGGTGCTGGAGCTTTACGGGAGCGGGTTCCGGAACGCGGCCGGGAGCCTGACCGCGACGGTCGGGGGCGTGGGGGCAGAAGTCGTTTACGCGGGTCCGCAGGGCGGATTTGCCGGTCTCGACCAGGTGAATCTCAGGCTGCCGGCGGGTCTGCGCGGGGATCTAACCGTTCGCATCGAAACGCCGGGCGGCGGGAGCAACTCCGTAACGGTCCGCATCGAAGCGGCGCCGTAGCGGCTACTAGTGCTTCTTTACGGGGCTGATGATGATGTGGGCGTTGCGGCCTTCCATGCGGGGCTGCCCGTCCATCTGGCCGTAGGCGGCGATGTCGGCGGCGAAGCGCTGGAGGAGTTTCTGGCCGAGGTCGGTGTGGGCGATTTCGCGGCCGCGGAACTGGACGACGGCCTTGACGCGGTTGCCTTCCTGGAGGAAGCGGATGGCGTGGTTCTTTTTGAACTCGTAGTCGTGGTCGTCGGTGTTGGGGCGGAACTTGAGTTCCTTGACGAGAATGACGTGCTGTTTCTTGCGCGCGTCATGCTGTTTCTTCTTCTGTTCGTACTGCCACTGGCCATAGTCCATGGCCTTGGCGACCGGCGGTTCGGCAGTCGGGGCAATGCAAATCAGGTCGAGACCTAATTCTTTTGCCTTGCGAATGGCGGCGTCGGTCTTCATGATTTCGACGGTGCCGTCAGGGAAAACGGCGCGCACTTCGCGTGCGCGAATGGTCTCATTTACGTTTTCACGGACACGGCGGGGGGCGCGGGGGGCAAAAGTTCTATTTGGAAACATCGAGCTCGATGATTTTAGTGTAAACGGAGTTGGAACACAAGTCCAACGGTTTGTTCCGGTTACAAATGTTGAGTCCCAATTGGCGGAAATTTCGCGTTAGAGTTATGGATGCCGGGGTGTGTGCCGGCAACAGGTGACCTCATGAAGAAGCAAATGTTCGCGCTAGTCCTGCTCGCGGCTTCGGTAACGAGCGCTTGGGGACAGAAGAAGCGTGTGGCGGTAATGGACTTTGAATACGGGACGGTGCAGAGCGGCGTCGCGGCGATATTCGGGCAGAATATCGATATCGGGAAGGGGATCGCCGATCTGCTGGTGGACCGGCTGGTGCGGGACGGCACGTATTCGGTGATCGAGCGGAAGGCGCTGGCGAAGGTGCTGGCGGAGCAGAATTTTTCCAACAGCGACCGGGCCGACAGCACGTCGGCGGCGAAGATCGGGAAGCTGCTGGGCGTGGACGCGATCATAATCGGGAGCATCACGCAGTTCGGTCGGGATGACCGGAACGTGGGCGGGGGCGGGGCGTTGGGCCGGATCGGCGGCAAGTACGGGCTGGGCAACGTCGGCGTGCGGAATTCGAAGGCCGTGGTGGGGATTTCGGCGCGGACGGTGCTGGTGGAGACGGGCGAGATCGTTGCCGTCGCGAGCGGGAAGGGTGAATCGACGCGGAGCGGGACGTCGCTGTTCGGGGCGGGGTCCGGCGGGAAGACGACGACGGCGGGGGGGATCGACATGTCGTCGACGAACTTCGCGAACACGATCATCGGCGAAGCGGTGAACGCGGCGGTGACCGGGCTGCGGGGCGACCTGGTGGCGGGGGCGAGCAAGCTGCCGACGCGGGTGATTCCGGTGGACGGTCTGATCGCCGACGTTTCCGGCGATACGTTGATCATGAACGTCGGGACGCGGGCGGGGGTGCAGGTGGGGCAGACGCTGCAGGTGATTCAGGGCGGGCGCGAGATTCGCGATCCGGCGACCGGGAAGGTGTTGCGGCGGATTGGGACGCCGATCGGGATGGTGAAAATTACCGAGGCCGATGAACAGTCGAGCGTCGGCACGTACAGTGGCGCGACGAAGCCGAAGGTCGGCGACCAGGTGAAGTCGCAGGGGAACTGAAAGGACGGTCGACGATATGGGTCTCCAGCCAGGGATGCAGGTAGGCGATTACCAGATCCTGCGCGAATTGGGCGCGGGGGGTATGGGGAAGGTCTTCCAGGTGCGGAACGTGATTTCGGACCGGATGGAGGCGATGAAAGTTCTGCTGCCGGACCTAGCGGGGGACGCGGGGCTGGCCGACCGGTTTCTGCGCGAGATCAAGGTGCAGGCGGCGCTGGAGCATCCGAACATCGCGGGTTTGCGGACGGCGATGCGGGACGTGAACCAGCTTTTGATGGTGATGGAGTATGTGGAAGGCCACACGGTGACCCAGTATCTGGGGAACGGGCCGATGCCGGTGGAGCAGGCGGTGTGGGTGTGCATGGAAGTGTTGTCGGCGCTCGATTACGCGCATTCGCGTGGGATCGTGCACCGGGACATCAAGCCGTCGAACATCATGATCACGAATCAGGGTCAGGTGAAGCTGATGGATTTCGGGATCGCGCGGGTGATGAACGATCCGAGCCTGACGCAGACGCACCAGACGACGGGCTCGCTCTATTACATGTCGCCGGAGCAGATTAACGGGGTGCAGCTCGACGGGCGCTCCGACCTCTATTCGCTGGCGATCACGTTGTACGAGATGGTGACGGGGCGGCGGCCGTTCGACGGGGAGAATACCTTCGCGATCATGGCGGCGCATATCCAGCAGCCGCCGGTGCCGCCGGTGCAGCAGGATCCGCGGGTGCCACCGGGGGTGAGCGACGTCATCCTGATGGGCCTGGCAAAGGATCCGAACCAGCGGTTCCAGACGGCTGGGGCGTTCCGCGACGCGCTGGGGCAGGTGATGCAGGCGGCCGCGGCGGGACATGCGCCGGTGCAACCGCAGGCGGCGCAGCAGGCGGCCCAGGGGGCGCCGGTGGCCGCGGCGGCGGCGAAGTCCGGCGGGAATCGCACGATCTATATGCTGGCGGGTTCGCTGGCGACGGTGGCGGTGTTGGCGGTGCTGGTGACGCAGGCGCCGAAGTTCCTGAAGACCAACGCGCAGCAGCCGGCGGAGCAGACGGTTCCGGCGACGGTGGACGCTCCGCCGCAGGGGGACCCGGCGCGTCCGGCCGACCCGCCGCCAGCCGGCACACCCGATCCGCAGCCGCCGGCGACGACGCCGGCTCCGGCTTCGCAGTCGCAGTCGCAGCCGCCGGTTGGGACGCCGGCGCGGCAGCAGGGGAACGCGCCTTCGTACGCGGCTCCGGCCGTGTCGACGCAGGCACCCGTTTCGGCTCCGGTGGAACGGATGACCGCGCCGGTTTCCGCAACGATGCGGGCGGCGCCGCGAGCTTCCGTGCCGGCGGCGCCGGCGGTGGACCGGGGGGCGCTCGACGAGCAGCGGCGGCGGGTGGTGCAGTTGGCGCAGCGGATTGTGACGGCGAAGGCCGCGTTGCAGTCGCTGCGGGAGAGCATGGCGCAGCAGGGGTTGCGGCCGCGGGCGGAGTTGCAGGGCAACGCGCAGCGGATGGAGTTCGAGATGGACCGGGCCGAGGCGGCGTTGCGGGGGAATGATCCGGCGCAGGCGCGGCAGCATCTGGACTACGCCGAACGGGCGCTGGAAGCGCTGGAGAAGGCGCTGAACCTGTAGATTATTCCTGGCGGAGGGCGCGCAGCGGATCGATACGGGCGGCGCGCCAGGCCGGGATGGCGCTGGCGGTGAGGGCGACGACGAGCAGCAGGACGCTGACGCCGGCGAGCACGAAGGGTTCGAAGGCGCTGACTCCGAAGAGGAGCGTGCGGAGGAGGCGGCCGAGGAACACGGTCAGCAGGAGGCCGGCGGCGAGGCCAATGAGGATGAGCTGGCCGCTGTGGGAGAGGATGAGGCGTAAGATGCCGATGGGTGTGGCGCCGAGGGCCATGCGGATGCCGATCTCCTGGCGGCGGCGGCTGACGGCATAGGACATGACGCCGTAGATGCCGACGGTGGCGAGCAGGAGGGCGGCGGCGGCGAAGATGGCGGTGAAGAAGCCGCGGGCGCGGGGCGCGGCGGCGGAGTCGAGGACGACCTCGTCCATGGTGCGGATGCGGAAGAGGGGGAGGTCGCGGTCGAGTTCGCGAAGGGCCTGCTTCATGGAGGCGGCGATGGTGTCGCGGGGGAGGGACGAGCGGACGACGATGTTGGCGATGGGGTAGGGGCTTTGGAGGAGCGGGATATAGAATTCGACGCGGGGCTCCTGGGCGAGGTTTTCGTGGCGGACGCCGCCGACGACGCCGATGATTTCGCCTTCGAAGGGTTCGGGGCCGCCGGTGAGCATCTGGAGTCGGCGGCCGACGGGGTTGACGCCGGGGAAGTGCTGGCGGGCCATGGGTTCGGAGATGATGATGACTTTGGGGGCGTCGCGGGTGTCGCGGCGGTCGAAGTAGCGGCCCTGGCGGAGGGGGATGCCCATGGCCTCGAAGTAGCCGTCGGTGACGGAGGTATAGCCGGCGAGGGGCGGGATGGGGGGCGGGGGATCGCCGACGATGCGGAACTCGTAGAAGGAGTAGACGGAGCCCATGGGGAGGGCGAGGGCGGCGCCGGCGGACTGGATGCCGGGGAGGGCGCGGAGGCGTTCGAGATAGCGGTCGACGAAGACGGCGGTGGCGTCGAGCACGCGGAACTTGTTCATGGGGAGGGTGATTTCGGTGGTGATGACGCCGGCGGTGCGGAAGCCGGGGTCGACGGCGAGGAGCTGGCGGAGGGATTCGAGGAGGAGGCCGGCGCCGGCGAGCATGACGATGGCGAGGGCGATTTCGGCGATGACGAGGAAGCCGCGGAGGCGGACGCGGCCGGCGCCTTCGCCGCCGCCGCGGGCGCCGGCGTCGCGGAGATCCTCGCTTTGTTCGGTGCGGGTGGCCTGGAGGGCGGGGGCGAGACCGAAGAGGACGGCGGTGAGGATGGAGATGGCGAGGGCGAAGAGGAGGACGGCGGGGTCGATGGCGAGTTCGCTGGCGCGGGGGAGGGCGTCGGGGTTCCAGGAGCGGACGGCGCGGATGGTCCACCAGGCGAACACGGCGCCTAGTGCGCCGCCGGAGACGGAGAGCACGAGACTTTCGGCGAGGAGTTGGCGGACGATGGCGGAGCGGGGGGCGCCGAGGGCGTGGCGGATGGCGATCTCGCGGCGGCGGGTGGTGGCGCGGGCGAGGAGGAGATTGGCGACGTTGGCGGCGCCGATGAGGAGGAGGAAGAGGGTGATGGCGGAGAGGAGATAGAGGGTATCGCGGACGGGGCCGGTGACGTGATCGGAGAGGAGTTTGGACTCGTAGCGGTAGCCGGTGTTGGAGGCGGGGTAAGTGCGTTCGAGTTCCTGGGCGTAGGCTTCGAGCTCGGAGGCGGCGAGGGCGGGGTTTGAGTTGGGGGCGAGGCGGGCGAGGCCGAGGTAGCTGTGGGCCTGGCGCATGAGTGTGGCCTGGGTGCCGATGCTGATGGGGACCCAGAGGGCGATGCGGGCGGGGAACTGGAAGCCCGGGGGCATGACGCCGATGATTTCGTAGGAGACGGAGTTGAGGGTGACGTTGCGGCCGACGGCGGCGGGGTCGCCGCCGTAGTTGCGGAGCCAGAGGTCGTGGCTGATGACGGTGACGCGGGGGGCGCCGCGTTTGTCCTCGCCCTCGCGGAAGGCGCGGCCGAGGGCGGGTGGGACGCCGAGTACGTCGAAGAAGTTGGCGGTGACGCGCATGCCGTCCATCTGCTCGGGTTCGCCGGTGCCGGTGACGACGAGTTTGTCGGCGAAGAAGGAGTAGGCGGCGATTTGGGAGAGGGTGCGGGTGCGGAGGCGGAGGTCGAGGAGGTCCGGGATGGAGACGCCGGAGCTTTCCGCACCGAAGCGCGCCTCCCGGCCGCCGAACCAGAGGAGTTGCTCGGGTTGGCGGTAGGGCAGCGGTTTCATCAACACGCCGCGGACGAGTGAGAAGACCGCGGTGTTGGCTCCGATCCCAAAGGCAAGGGTCAGGAGGGCAAGGATGGAGAAAGAGGGATGCCGCCACAGGAGCCTGAGGCCGAAGCGGAGGTCATCCCAGAACGGGCTCATTCGAAAACTGTCAGGCTTGCATGCCGGCGAGGACTCCGCGCATGTAGGCGAAGCTCTTGATCATGCCGGGGAGCGGGTCCTTGAGATTTATCTCGTATTCGAGGTTGGCGTTGCCGGTGAACTTGACCTTGCGGAGGAGCTTGAAGATAGCGGCGATGGGGATGGCGCCGTCGCCGACTTCGCACTGGGAGCCCTTGTCGGAGAGGTCCTTGAGGTCTTTGAGGTGGAAGTCGTGGAGGCGCTTGCCGGCCATTTCGATGGATTCGAGGACGCTGGCGCCGGTGCGGACGGTGTGGCCGACGTCGATGCAGAGGCCCATGCGGGGGTCCATGTTCTTGACGGCGTCGTAGACCGATTTGGGGGTGGGGAAGTTCTTATCTTCGGGGCCGTGGTTATGGATCATGGCCTTGATGTCGTACTTCTTGACGAACTTTTCGATGCGGGGCAGGGTCTTGACGGTGGGGGGCATGACGATGCCGGTGGCGCCGAGGGCCTTGGCGTATTTGAAGTTGTGTTCGATTTCGGCGTCGTCGTCGTTGACCATGGTGATGTTGCCGACCGAGACGACTTTGATGCCGACGGCTTCGAGGTCCTTGCGGGCCTGGGTCCATTCGGCCTCGTCGCCCTTGATCTTGGCGTGGAACTCTTTGAGGGAGACGGTATCGACGTCGAGGACCTTGAGCATTTCGATGGCGCGGGGGCGGGGGAAGCCACGGAGGGAGTAGGTGGCGACGCCGAGCCGGAAGCCGGCGGAAGTGTCGATTTTCGGGGCGGCGGCGAGCGGCATGGCGAGCGCGGCGGGCACGGATTGCAACAAGGTACGGCGGTTCATAGCTGGGCAATATCGTATCGCATGTTGCGGGTTTGGTGCGATGGGGGTATGATGAAAAGGTTGTCTGTTCGCCGTCGGGGCGTGGCTCAGCCTGGTAGAGCGCCTGGTTCGGGACCAGGAGGCCGGAGGTTCGAATCCTCTCGCCCCGACCATTTACTCGCGATGACAACATTGGGTTCCCGGCCCGCGTTTTCCTGAGAAACGGCGTCAAAACGATGCCGGGGATGACGTTTTCCGAAAATGACATTAGCACGTGGCGACACGCGCTTTTTGGTTTTTTGGTTCTCGTCTTGGCCGAAGGCCGGTGCGGGATCGCACGGGCTCGATTTTGGAGGCGCGGGTCGGAATCGAACCGACGAATGAGGGTTTTGCAGACCCTGGCCTTACCACTTGGCTACCGCGCCGTATCTGGGGCCAACAACATTAGGGTATGCTACCCCATGCCGGATTCGCAACCGGAAACCGGCGGGACGAGGAGAATCGAATGGAAAGACGGAGTATTTTAGGGGCGATGGCGGCGGGGATGGCGGCGGGGGCGGCGCCGTGGAGCAATGCGTTCGCGCAGGCGTTCCTGGCCAGTTTCGTGGCGCATTGGAAAGATACGCGGGAGTATACGCTGGCCGTGCTGGACGCGATGCCGGCGGATAAGTTTACGTCGAAGGCGCATCCGGTGCAGCGGACGTTCGGGGAGCAGTTGCTGCATCTGACGTCGGCGAACAACGCGTATTTTCGCGGGTTCGGGCTGGTGGCGCCGCCGGAGTTGAAGCCGCCGGCCGCGGCGGATAAGGCGGCGGTGCGGGCGTTCGTCGTGGCGGGGTTCGACTTCACGGACGCGGTGCTCGCGAAGATGACGGAAAAAGACCTGCTGCGGACCGATATCAAGTTCAGTCCGCGGCTGCCGGCGCACTCGGCGGTCGATATTTTTCTGCGGGCGTATATGCACACGGCGCATCACCGGGGGCAGATCATCACGTACCTGCGGGTGAACGAGATCGCGCCGCCGACGTGGAAGTTCGAGCCGCACGCTTAGTCGAGCGGTTTGGCGCGGTCGCGGTGGAGCTGGTCGACGCCCTGCTTCCACCAGGCGCCGGTGACGCCTTCGAGCGGGCGGCGGAGCTGGCCGGGCTTGAGGGTGAGCGTTTCGATGATGACGTCCTCGCCGTAGATGGAAGCTTCGGCGAGGATGTTGCCGTCGTCCTTGATGATGCGGCTGTGGCCGTGGGAGCCGGAGTTGTCGGCGATGTTGCCGGGGGCGTTGGCGGCGACGGCGAAGATCTGATTCTCGACGGCGCGGGCCATCATCTGGGCGCGGTAGCCGGGGAGCTTGTGCTCCTGGTTCATGCCGGATTCGTGGCTGATGTAGTAGACGAGGCGGGCGCCGGCGATGGCGGGCAGGCGGACGAATTCGGGGTAGCGCTCGTCGTGGCAAATGATGACGGTGGAGGGGACGCCGCGGAGGGTGAAGAGCGCCATGTGGTTGCCGGGCGTGGCCCACTTTTCGCCGGCGAGCTGGAGCTTGCCGTAGCGTTCGATGATCCGGCCGGTTTCGTCGTAGACGAGGGCGACGTTGTAGGCGCGGTTGTTCACCTTGTAGACCGAGCCGACGACGGCGGCGATCTTGTGGCGGGCGCAGGCGCGGCCGACCTCGGCGGCGGCGGATTCGAGCTGTTCGGGCGTGGCGTCGAAGGTGGGGCCGGTGTGGTAGCCGGTGAGGGCGCACTCGGGGAACGCGGCGACGTGGACGCCGGCGGCGGCGAGCTTTTCGAGATGGGCGACGATGCGGCGGGTGTTGTCGGCGATATCGAACGTCGAGCGGAACTGGACGGCGGCGACTTTCAACTGCACCGGCTGCGCGGTGGCGGCGAGGGCGAGGAGGAGAAGGGCGAGGATTTTCATGCTTTTTTGCGGCCTTCGGGGGGATAGTCGGGGTTGTCGGTGCGGGAGTTGTTAAGGAGTGCCGTCAGGCGGGCGACGACGTCCGGATGGGCGGCGGCGACGTCGTTCTTTTCGGCGATGTCGGCGGCGAGGTCGT
>CAYMTH010000106.1:0-7801 GCA_964393235.1 uncultured Solibacteraceae bacterium
AGAGGGCAATGGTGGCAACGAGGCCCTGCATATGGACCCCGATAGTCTGCGCGATATGGACGAGTGCGTGCGTGGGTAATGCTTGATAAGCCATAGAAAAAGTGGGAAAAGACAGAGACCGGGTGAGCCCCCCGGCCGAACCGGAGCCGCCGCCGCGCGGAGGCTAGGCTTTGCGGATCTCGTAGCGGATGTCGGCGATCTGCGCGCCGGCTACTTCGATTTTAGAGAGATCCCGGGAACCGACGCCGAGGTGCGCGGCGAGGGCCATGGTATTGTCGCACGTCTCAAACGGCGGCGTCCCGCGCATGGCCATGGGATCGAAGCCGAGGACGGCGGTGGCGACGGCGTCGGTGCAGACGGCGTTGGTGCCGGCGATGATGACGCCGGGGCTGCAGCGGCGGGTATTGCGGATCCAGGGGCCCTCCCCGCCGGCCATGGACTCGACGCCTTCGATGATGGCGAGGTCGATGGGGCGGGCGGCGGCGAGATCGGCGACGACGCGGGGAACGCGGTAGCCGCCCTCGCGGGGCGAGTTGGGGTGAAGCTCCTGCGGAGCGCTCAAAGAGGGGCCGCGCGCGCCGCTGTGAATCACCGAGCCGCGGCCGCCGAAGGGCGCGAGGCTGGGTTCCTTTTCGCCGGCGCCGTCGCCGTAGATGGTGCAGGGCGTGATGCCGAAACAGTTCTTCATCGAGAGCGTGACGCCGGCCGTGGCGTGCTCCTTCAGCTTGGCGATCGAGACGAAAACGTCGCAATCGGCGTAGCTATGGTTGAGATCGTAGGCCGGGAACATCAAGCCGCCGTTCGGCACCTTGAAACGGGTGTACTGCTTCGCGTTGCCCAGGAAATTAGTATTTTCGAATTCGACCTTCGCGGCGGCGTTCAGGAGAACCGACGGGTCCCAGTTAGCCTCCATCATGTACTCTTCGAGCGGATCGGTGGTGGACCAGGGGCTTTCGAGAATGCGGATACGTTTCGCGCCGGCCTCGTTCATCAGGTGCATGGTCATGCCGATGACGCGGGGGTGGGTCCAATGGGCCAGTTCGGCCGGCGAATGGCCGAGACGCATCGACGGGCGGCCGGTCAGGTTCACCTTGATGGCGACGGTCTTGTTGCGAACCAGGCGGCCGAGCCCGCCGATGCCGTCGAACAGGCGGCGCATGACGGGTTCGAGGCCGTTGCCGTAAGTCCGGCAACGCTGGATGGCAACCGGGGCAACGGGAGCAGCGGCGGCCCGCTGCTGGAACAGGGCGGCGGTCGCCGCACCGGCCAGAAAATCGCGTCGTGTGACCACAGCGCTATGCCTCCAATTCGATCGCCGCGTAGACTCCGAGAGCGGGAAGCGGCATCTCTATTCCACCATTGGACGGCCTGGGCTTCAAGGGCGTTTGCCCTTCGAAAGTCGCGAGGCTCGCCTTTTTCCACGGGCGCGCCAGCCAGAGGGAGATGTCGTCGGAACTGCGATTGGCGCTGTAGTTGATGAGATGGACGACGCCACGGGCGCCGGCCGGTTCGACCTGGTAGAAGCTGTTGAATGAGCCGGCATTCCAGAGGCGAAGAACGTCGGTGCGGCGGGTGAGGGCGAGATGGATGCCGGCGACGGCGGCGTAGGGATCATCCCAACCGTCGGCGCGGGTGACGACGCGGCCTTTGCCATCGGACCGCACGGCCGCTTCCCTGCCCTGCACGATGAGCGTTCCGCCCGCGCGCACCCACGGCAGATAAGCTTCCCATGGCACGGGCTTCTTCGACGCCCACGCCGCAGCGGGAGCGCCTTCCAGCGCCTTCGCGTCGCCGGGCGCGGCCAGGCGGGTGCCGTCCTGTCGGCGCGCCAGCAGATTCAGCGCCTCCTCGCCGATCCACTCGTCCTCGCCGGCGAAGGAACTGACGACGGTCACCGCGGCGACGGCCGGCCAGTCGCGCCACGCCGCGCGCCGATCGAAAAACTGGAGCGTGCGCCGGACTGCCGGCCACGTCTCCGGCGTGTGCGTCACGACCCACGCGGCGCCGTACGCCATCGCCTCCGCCGCCGCGAGCACATACGATTCCGGGCGCGCCTGCGCGGGCGGCTTCGTATCGAGCACGACCGGTTGCCGCGGGTGGAGGAACTGCGCCGCGCGGATCACCCAGCCGTTGGCATTGAGCCACGGCGCGCCGGTGGGGCCGGCCTCGGCCGCGCCCTTGTTGTTGACGCGGACCGAGGGCCACTGGGCGCGCGCCGGGATGTGCGCGCCCGTAAGGGGCGGCATTCCGCTTCCCCCGCCGTGGAGACAATTCAACGGCGCCAGATCGCCCGCGGGCAAGGCACCGGACCAGCGGAGGGGAAGCGGAAACGACGCGGCCATTACCCTTCCATTTTTAGCATCTGGATGAGTGCCTGGATATAGCCGAAGCAGAAGGCGAAGGACTTGTGGCCGCGCGGGTCGCCCTGCACGTGGGGCACGTGGTCGGGCATGATCATGCCGTCGTAGCCCACCTCGCGGTAGGTGCGGATGGCTTCGATCATGTTCACGTCGCCGTTGTCGGGGAAGGTCTCGCGGAAGTCGCCGATCTTGCCTTCGATGTTGCGGAAGTGGACGTTGAAGATCTTCTTCCGGGTACCGAAGTAGCGGATGATGTCGTGGATTTCCTTGTTCGGATTCTCGAGGCCCTCGCACACGGTGCCCTGGCAGAAGTTGAGGCCGTGGTACGGATTCTCCTTGATCGAGATGAACCGCTTCAAACCCTCCACGCGGCCGAGCACGGGAACGACGCCGCGCCACTTCTTGCCGTCGGGCATACCGGGGTCATTCGGGTGGCAGGCGATCTTCACCTTGTACTCGGCGGCCACCGGCACCACGCGTTCCAGGAAGTAGGTGATGCGCTCCCAGTAGGTATCGGGGTCGCCCGGGCCGGCCTCGGTGAGGGCCGGTTCCTGCTTACCGACGGCGTATTTGAACGTGGAGTAGTCTGCGCCGCCGCGGCCTTTGGTCGTGGGAGTGCGAACCACGCCGAGGATCGACATGTTGTACTTCGCCGACGGGATACCGGCCTTGGCACAGTTCTTGATGATGTTGCAGATGTCCTCGATGTTGCGGTCGCGATCCGGACTCTGACCCAGCATAATGGCGGGGTACTCGGCGCGGGTGATGTAGGCCGAACTCAACGGGAGCGGGATCATGTCGAGCTTGATGCCCCACTTCTCCACGCGCTCCTTCAGGCGCGACAGGCCGTCCACGCTGAATTTCTCGTCGAACTTCCGCGACGGCAGCGTGCTGCAGATGTTGTTGACGCCCCAGGCGGCAAAGCCGGCCAGGCTGTCTTCGTCGTCGGCATTCTGGGTTCCGACCTTCATGAGGACCGGCTTGCCGGCGCCGCGCGGCTTCGCCGGCGCGCCTTGTGCTTCATATGCTGCGGTGGCGGCGAGGGCCGCGGATTGAAATATATCTCTGCGTCGCATGGTTGACTTCCCGATCGCCATGTTATTTCATGTTGCGCTATGGGTCGTCAAGCCGGGCGCTGGTCCCGAATTATCTCCTCGCTCCTTTTGATCGCTGCCGGGCAGGGGGCGTTGCTGCCGGCGCAGGACGCGCGAGGCCGCATCACAGGCAAAGTCACCGACGCGAGCGGAGGCGGGATTCCGGGTGCGGAAGTGACGGTGACGAACGCGACGACAGGGGTCGTGCTGCGCGCCACGCCGGCCGCAAGCGGGAACTACGAAGTCCCCTATCTGGCGCCCGGCCTCTACACGGTGCGCGTTTCGGCGGCGGGATTCAAGAGCCACGAACGCGCCAATCTGGAAGTCCGCGTCGCGGACCGGTTGACGATCGACGTCACCCTCGAGGTGGGCGCGGTGACGGAGTCGGTTACCGTTTCCGGACAGGCGTCGCTGCTCGAAACGAATACCGCATCGCTCGGGCGCGTCGTCGATACGAAGCGCATTCTGGAACTGCCTTTGCCGGGCGGCAACGCGTTGTCGCTGTCGCGCCTGGCGCCTGGCGTGGTGAACCTCGGCGTGCCGAATCATCCGAGCTTGGGCCCGGCGGTGGAGGTGCTCTCGAGCCTTTCCGTCAACGGAGTGCGCAGCGGCAATATCGAGTTCACGGTCGACGGGTCGCCCAGCATGTGGGGACAGAACGCCGCCTACGCGCCGCCGACCGATATGGTGGCGGAGTTCAAAGTGCAGACGGCGACCTACGATGCGAGTTCGGGCCGCGCGCCCGGCGGCAATGTCAACGTCGTCCTGCGGTCCGGGACCAACAAGTTCCATACGACGCTCTACCATTTCCACAACAACCAGGTGCTGACGGCGATGGACCTCTTCCAGCGGCAGCTGCTGGCGAATCCGTCGACGGCGCCGACGCTGGAGGAGCGGCGCCAGCGGGCCAACCCGCGCAACATCCTGAACCGGTTCGGCGGCAACTTCGGCGGGCCGGTGGTGCTGCCGAAGGTTTACGACGGCCACAACAAGACGTTCTGGGTGTACGGTTTCGAAGGCCTCACGCGGCCCGGCATCGAACGCGGCAACTCCTTTTACACCGTGCCGACGACGGCGATGCAGCGCGGTGATTTTCGCGATCTGCTGCAGATCAACGCCTCGTATCAGATCTACGACCCGGCGACGATCGCGGCCGCGCCGAATGGCCGCTTCAGCCGGCAACCGTTCGCGGGCAACGTGATCCCGGCGAGCCGGATCGACCGGACGGCCGCGGCCCTGCTGCAATACTGGCCGGCGCCGAACAGCCCCGGCACGAACGACGGCCGCAATAACTTCCAGCGGCTGCCGCAGTCCTGGAACGAGTTCCGGTCCCACACCGCCAAAGTGGACCACAACTTCTCCGAGCGCCACCGCGCGTTCGTCCGTTACAACCAGACCTACAACCTCTTCACGTCGGGCCAGGTTTTCGACAATCCGTACACCGGCAACGATCGCTACCGCCGCAATAAGGGCATCGGCCTCGACGACGTCTTCGTGTTCTCGCCGCGACTGCTCGCCAATTTCCGCTGGGGCTTCACGCGGTTCGAGCAGGCCTTCTCGCCGCTTGCGGCCGGGTTCGACATGACGAGCGTCGGATTCTCGAAACAGCTCTATGACGCGATCGATCCGCAGGCGCGCAACTTCCCGCAACTGGCGATCGCGAACATCCAGACGCTCGGCAACGGATCCAATTCGCGCGCCACCAGCAACTACCACGTGTGGGCTTCGGACTGGACCCTCTCCCGCGGCAAGCACACCATTCGCAGCGGCGCCGAGTACCGGCTGTTCCGCGAACACAACTACAACTTCACGCCGATGAACCCGCAGCTCTCCTTCGGTGTCACGTGGACGCGCGGCCCGCTCGACAACTCCCCCGCGGCGCCGAACGGGCAGGGCCTGGCGTCGTTCCTGCTGGGTCTCCCGACGGACGGACAGATCAACGTCAACGACTCTCTGGCGGAGCAGTCCAAGACGCTCGCCTTCTATCTGCAGGACGACTGGCGCGTGAGTTCCCGGCTCACGCTGAACTTCGGCATGCGCTACGACGTCGACAGCCCGGCGACGGAGCGTTTCAACCGGTCGATCCGCAACTTTGATGCAAGTGTGCCGAACCCGATCGATGCGGTGGCGCGGGCCAACTACGCCGCGAACCCGATTCCGGAAATTCCCGCCAGCCAGTTTCGCGCGCTGGGCGGGTTGACGTTCGCCGGCGCCGGCGGCCAGCCCCGGACGCTCTGGAAAGCGGACCGGAACAACTTCGCGCCGCGGATCGGCCTCGCGTGGTCGGCCGCAAAAAAGACCGTGGTCCGCACCGGCTACGGTGTCTATTTCGTTCCGCTCGGTGTGGACCGGTCGAGCGTCAACCAGAGCGGCTACAGCATCCGCAACGCACTGGTTCCGAGTCTGAACAACGGGCTCACATTCCTCGCTTCGCTGGCCAATCCCTTCCCCGGCGGATTCGCCCTCCCCGCCGGGCCGTCGGGCGGTCTGGCGACCGACGTCGGAAGAAGCATCAGCTTCTTCAATCCGGAGCCGGCCAACGGGTACATGCAGCGGTACAGCTTCGGCATTCAACAGGAGGTTCCGGGCGAGGTGCTGGTCGATATCAGCTACGTCGGCAATCGCGGGACGAAACTCGGGGTGACCCGCGGGATCAACCCCGTACCGAATCAGTACCTGAGCACGACGGGGACCCGCGACCAGGCGACGATCGACCGGCTGAGCCAGCAGGTGCGAAACCCGTTTTTCCCGCTGCTCGCTGGCACGGACCTGGCGGCGCAAACGGTGGCGCGCTCGCAGCTGCTGCGGCCCTTCCCGCACTACTCCGGCGTGTCGGTGGATCAGTCGATCGGCTACTCGTGGTACCACTCGCTGCAGGTCCAGGGAGAGCGCCGGTTCCGGCGCGGCTTCACGATGCAGTTCAACTACACTTGGTCGAAGTTCATGGAGGCGACAGGCTTCCTGAATGGCGGCGACGCGCGGCTGGAAGAGGTCATCTCGGATCTGGACCGGCAACACAGAGTGACCGGCAGCGGCATCTGGGAACTGCCGTTGGGCAGCGGACGGAAGTGGCTTTCGAGCGCGCCGGCCCCGGTCCGTTGGGGCGTCTCCGGATGGCAACTGCAGGCCGTGTGGCAGCGCAACACCGGCGCGCCGCTCGGGTTCGGCAACGCGCTGTTGACCGGCGACATCCGCGACGCCGCGATCGGCGGCGGCGCGCAGACGCTGGACCAGTGGTTCAACACGGCGGTCTTCAATCGCGTCGCCGCGCAGCAACTGGCCTCGAACCTGCGTACAGTCTCGTCGCGCTTCTCGGGCGTCCGCGCCCCCGGCCAGGAGACCTGGGATATCTCGGGCGTGAAGAACTTCTCGTTCCGCGAACGGTACAAGGTGCAGTTCCGCGCCGAGTTTTTGAACGCGCTCAACAAATCGAACCTCGCCGCCCCCAATACGGACCCGGTGAACACACTGTTCGGCCGCGTTACCGCGACCAGCGGATTCCCGCGACAGATTCACCTGGGGCTGAAGCTGCTGTTCTGATAGCATCAGCGGGTGATGCAAAGGCGAGATTTCCTTCGTTTCCTGGCCGCGACGCCGCTTGCCGCGCAGGGCGCGCGGGGCAAGTTCAACGTTCTGTTCATCGCGGTCGACGACATGAAGCCGGCGCTCGGCTGCTACGGCGATCCGCTGGCGGTGACGCCGAATCTGGACCGCCTGGCGGCGCGCTCGCTGCGGTTTACGCGCGCTTACTGCCAGCAGGCGGTCTGCAGCCCGACTCGCACTTCCCTGCTCCTGGGCCGGCGTCCAGACACGACGAAGATCTACGACCTCGAGCATCATTTCCGCGGCGTGCTGCCCGACGTGGTGACGCTACCGCAGCACTTCAAAAACCACGGCTACGTCACCGCGTCGCTCAGCAAGATCTGGCATGGCGGACTCGAAGACGGCCGTTCCAACACGATTCCGCACTGGGTGCCGGCGAGCCCCGGCGCGTGGGGGTCGGTGGAGAACGCCCTGTGGCAGACGCGGCGCGAGGCGAAGGTGATCGCCGACGGCTGGCGCACCGACACGCCGGCGCAGCGCGAACGGAGGACGAAAAAGAAGACGGCCCGCGGCCCGGTATGGTCGTCGCCGGATGTGCCCGATAGCGGCCTCGCCGACGGCAAGACGGCGGATATGGCCGTCCGCGCGATCGAGGCGCTCAAGGGCGACCGGTTCTTCCTGATGGCCGGCTTTCTGAAACCGCACCTGCCGTTCATCGCGCCGAAGCGCTACTTCGATCTGCACCGGCCAGAGAAATTTACGCCGGCGAAATTCCAGCAGGCGCCCGCGGGCTCTCCCGATTTC
>CAYMTH010000106.1:7923-10905 GCA_964393235.1 uncultured Solibacteraceae bacterium
GGAACTGCTGCGCGCCTACTACGCCTGCGTCTCCTACACCGACGCGCAGATCGGGAAGCTGCTCGACGCGCTCGATCGTAATGGCCTGCGGGACAACACGATCGTGATCGTCTGGGGCGACCACGGGTGGCACCTCGGCGACCACGGCCTGTGGCACAAACACACGAACTTCGAGCAGGCCACGCGCGTCCCGCTGCTCATCCATGTGCCCGGGCAGAAGAACGCGGGCCGCGCCACGGCGGCGCTAACCGAATACGTCGACATCTTCCCCTCGCTGACGGAGCTGTGCGGACTGCCGGCGACGACGGGGCTTGAGGGGACCAGCTTCGCGCCGCTGCTCGACAACCCGGACCGGCCGTGGAAGCAGGCCGCCTTCAGCCAGTATCCGCGGCCGCGCCTGATGGGCTATTCGATGCGGACCGAGCGCTACCGGCTGACGCTGTGGCTGAACGAAAGGACGCGCGAAGAGGTGGCCGCCGAGCTGTTCGACTACGAAAAAGACCCCGCCGAAACCCACAACCTGGCCCAGGACGCGGACTATGCCGGCGTACTGCGGGACCTGCGCGCGCAGTTCGCTCGCGGCTGGCGGGGCAACGGGCCGCGTTGAAGAAACGTAGAATAGAGACAAAGCTCCCCGGAGGCCAACCCCATCTTGCCTGAGACCGAATCCCTGCTCGCGTTTCTGGCCCACGTGCGCCGGCGGCACGTGGCCACGGAACTGGTGCGCCATTCGATTACCGCTCTGCTGTTCGGGCTCGGCGGCCTGATTTTGTTGCTGATCGCGGGAACCCAGATCTTTGACTGGTACTGGCCGGTGCTGTTGTTCGCCGGCGCGCTCGGCATCGGCGTCTGGCAGTTCCGGAAACACATGCCGTCGCTCTACCGGCTGGCGCAGATCGTCGACGGCCGGCTGCAGACGCACGACGCGCTCTCCACCGCTTTCCACTTCCGCGAGCAGGAGGGGCCGATGATCGCCGCCCAGCGCGCGTGGGCGGCCGGCGTGGCCGCGAAACTTTCGCCCGAGACCGCGGTGCCGATGGTGTGGCCGCGCGCCACCTACGCCGTCGCCGCGATGGCCCTTACCGCGTTCACGTTGATCGGCATCCGCTACGGTATCCTCAACACGCTGGACCTCTCGGCGCCGGTGTCGGAAGCCGTGATCGATGTCTTCCGGTTCTCGCCGCTGTCGGCGAAGAAGCAGATGGCGAAGTCGGAGCAGACGAAGATCAACGAAGAGCTGCAGAAGCTCGGTCTGTCGATCGACGAGACCGCGAAGGACGAGTTGACCAAGATCGAGATGGCCAAGGAAGGCGAGATCTCCACCGGCGACATCCCCGACGTCAATGACATCAGCGATACGGCGCGCGGCGAAAAGGGCAAGGCGTCGACGGAAGGCAAGGGAGCCAACCCGGGCGAAGCCGACGAAGGCGGCGAGGGCAAACAGGACTCGAAGAACGCCGACCCGAACGACTCCGGCAAGGAAGGCAAGGCCGGCGAGGGAGACCAGGCCAACGCGAAAAACGCCAATAAACAGGGCACCAAATCCGGCGACAACAACCTGAAGGCGAACCAGAACAACAGCATGATGGACCGCATGAAGGACGCCTTCGCCAACATGCTGAACAAACTGAAGATGCCCAACCCGCAGGACGGCCAGCAGCAGGCGGCCAACCAGAAGGGCGGCGACAAGGGCGGCCAGCAGCAGGGCGGCCAGCAGGCCGGCAAGCAGCCGGGCAAGGGCAACGAAGCGCAGGGCGGCGCCGAAAAGCCCGGTGAAGAGGGCGCCGACGCCCAGGAAAAGCAGGCCAACGCGCAGGGGCAGGGCGGGGATAAGTCCGCCGCCATGCAGGCGCCGCCGGACGCCAAGAGCGGCGTCGGCAAAGCCGACGGCGACAAGTCGATCAAAGACGCCGAACAACTGCAGGCGATGGGCAAGATCAGTGAGATCCTCGGCAAGCGGGCCAAGGATATCGCCGGCGAAGTGATGGTGGAGGTCAGCGGCGGCAAGCAGCAACTGCGCACGCAGTACTCCAACGCCAACGCCCAGCGCACCGAAAGCGGCGGCGAGATCCACCGCGACGAGGTGCCGCTGCACCATCAGCAGTACGTCCAGCAGTACTTTGAGCAGGTCCGCAAGCAGGCCGCACCGGCCAAGAAATAACGGGGGAGCCGCCATGATCCGCACGCTGGCGATCTTGATGCTCTGCGCCGCCGCGTCGCCGGCGCAGGATTGGAAGGCCGTCGAAGAGGAGACCATGCGCCACTTTCAGGCGCTGCTCCGCATCGATACCGGCGACCCGCCCGGCAAGGAGTACCCGGCGGCCGAATACATTCGCAAGGTGCTCGAGGCCGAGGGCATCGAGACGAAAGTCTTCGCCGTCAACAAGGACCGGCCGAACGTCGTCGCCCGGCTGCGCGGCACAGGCAAGAAGCGGCCCGTGCTGATCATGGGCCATACCGACACCGTCAACGTGGATCCGAAGAAATGGACCCATCCGCCGTTCGGCGGCGTGCGCGACGGCGGCTACATCTACGGCCGCGGCACGCTCGACGACAAGGACAACGTGGTGGCCGCGCTGATGACCATCCTGCTGCTGAAGCGCGGCGGCGAGACGCTCGACCGCGACGTGATCTTCCTCGCCGAGTCAGGGGAAGAGGGCCACACGCGCGTCGGCATCCAGTACATGGTCGGCGCGCACTTCAACGAGATCGACGCCGAGTATTGCATAGCCGAAGGCTGGGGCGGATTGCGGCAAAACGGCACGCTGAAGTATGTGGCCGTCGCCACCACCGAGAAGATCCCCTACCGCGCCACGCTCATCGCGCGCGGCCCCGCCGGCCACGGCTCCAAGCCGCTGCTGACGAACCCGCTGGTGCACCTTTCGGCCGCCGTCACCAAAATGGCCGCCTACCGCCCACCGTTGCGGCTGAACGACACCACGCGCGCCTACTTCGAGCGCCTCGCCACCATCTCATCGCCCG
>CAYMTH010000107.1:0-2752 GCA_964393235.1 uncultured Solibacteraceae bacterium
CGTCAGCTTGAAGCTGCCCAGAGTAGTCGGAAAGTCGGATACTGTATTCCCCAGCGCAGAGGTAATGGCAAGGGGGCCGATCGCCGTCGAGAGCGCGTAGGTCGAAAATGCGGAGTTGTCAAAGGCCGCGATCCCCACATTCTGCGTCAGATCCGAAAACCCGGCACGCCCAAGCCCCTGATTCACCAGGGCCGCTACGCTGTTCGTGAAAACTCCCTGGCCAATCCCGGCGACCGTGACAGAGCCGGGGATCCCGGCGTTCAGGTAGACGCCAGGACTGAGAATTGTCACGTTATCCGTATCCCCTCCATAAGTAAAGGTCACCAGCTGATTCGTGAATGCGCTGGACCACAAGGTGCCGCTTCCGGTGAACTGGGCCGTGTAGGTAATGGGAGCGGCGACGGTGATCGTCGCGGCGGCGAAGGCAAGGACTGCCATTGAGAAACGCATCTCACCAGCGCAATACACAGGTGAACTTTCCGCCGGAGATCCTTACATCTCCACCCGGTCCATCGCCATGAACTCCTGAATGTGTTCATGCGTGGACCGGTCGATGTCGGCGACCGCGCCGAAGTAGATCACCTCGCCGCGGTGGAGCACCACCACGCGGTCGGCCACCTTCCGCATCAGTTCCAGGTCGTGCGTCACCACCACAGAGGTCAGCCGCAGTTGGTGCTTCAAGCGCAGCATGAGGTTGCCGAGATGGTCGCTCATGATGGGGTCGACCATGGTGGTCGGCTCGTCGTAAAGGATGCACTCGGGCTGCGCGGCCAGCGCCCGGGCGATCGCCACGGCGCGCTTGTACCCGGTGGAAAGATCGGTCGGATAGACGTCGCGGTACTCGGCCAGGTCGACCAGGTCCAGCAGCCCGGTCACGACGTCTTCCTTATTCTCGGAATTGTAGTCCTCGCGCAGTTCGAGCGAAAACTCGATGTTCTCGCCGACCGTCAGCGAATCGAACAGCGCCCCGGACTGAAACACCATCGTCACTTTTTTCCGGATCCGGCGCAGCTCGGCCTCGGTGAAATCGGTGATGTCCTCGTGGGCAACGATCACGCGGCCGCTGTCGGGTTTGAGGAATCCCATGATGTGCCCGAGGCTGACGCTTTTGCCGACGCCGGACCGGCCGATGATCGCCACGGTCTCCCCGGCGTCGATATAAAAATTGGAGTCGACTAAAACCGGCTTGTCGAACGTCTTATACACATGCCGGAATTCGATGTAATGCGGGAACTCTTGTTTAGGCAACATCTAGCCGCGCACCGCCTCCCATTCCTCCGGCCGGTTTACGTTCAGCAAAATCCCCTCCTCGGCGGGCACCGTGCGCACGGGAATCGAGCCCAGCGCGTCCTTCACGCGCCGGCCGCCGCCCGCGAAAAAGGCCTCGAGCGCCGGCCGCGCCGCCGCCCGGTAGACCGCGCACAGCGGTTCGAACTCGCCGTCGGCCCGCACCGGCACCACCGTTTCCTCGCAACCCGCGGCCGCGTCGAGCAGCCGTCGCAGCCACTCCCGCGACAGGCGCGGCATGTCCACCGCGACGATCAGGTTGCGGTCCGCCGCCCCGGCGCGCAACGCCGTCAGGATGCCCCCGAGCGGCCCTTCGCCCGGCCAAACGTCTATGAGTACCGGAACGCCCAGGCCTTCGTAGCGGCCCGCCGGCGCAACAATCGCGCAGTTTCCCGCCGCTTCCCGCACCACGCCGGCCACGCGCGCGGCCAGCGGCAGGCCACCGGCTTCGAGCAGCGCCTTGTCCCGGCCCATGCGCCGGCTCCCGCCCCCCGCGAGCACGTATCCGGCCGCCGGCTCCAGTGCTGTTCGCGACATGAGAAAATCATAGCATCGGGCTTCGCCCGGTCGCCCTACCGGAAAGGTGTATAATCATTGCGTCTGAAGAATGTTTTGAACAATTCAGCACAAATTTGTTTGCTATTAGGCGCGCTGGCGCTTCCGGCCGCCGCCGCCGATGCCCCCGTGGCTCCCGCGGAGGAGAAGGTGCGCATCGACGTCAAGGCCGACCGGCGCTCCGGCCGCCTGGTCCGCCGCGTGACCGTGATTGAGCCGGCCGTGGTCGCCCCGAAGGTGATTCAACCCGGCGCCGCCGCCGCCGGCCACGCCGCGCCCGCTTCCCTGCCCCTGGCGAAGAACCCGAAGATCAACGCGGTCGTCGAGGACGCCGCCCGGGAACACGGCGTCGATCCGCTGCTCGTCCATGCCGTGATTCAGGTGGAAAGCGCCTATAATCCGTACGCCATTTCCCACGCCGGCGCCCAGGGCCTGATGCAGCTGATGCCCGCCACCGCGCGCTCGCTCGGCGTCCGCAACACCTTCGACGTCGAGGAGAACATCCGCGCCGGCGTCCGCCACCTCAAGGAACTGAAAGAGACCTTCAAGGACGACCGCCTCGCGCTCGCCGCCTACAACGCCGGGGCCGGGGCCGTGAACAAGTACAATTGGATTCCGCCCTACCGCGAGACGCAGGAGTACGTTTATAAGGTGGGCAAGAAGTACGGCGAGGCCCGCCGCGCGGCGACCGCCCAGCCGCCGGCTCCCCCCGCTCCCCAACCCGCCGCGGCCCAGCCCGGCGAACCGGAAACCCGCCCCGTCGAAGCCTTCATCGACGCCGAGGGGCGCCTCCACATGCGGACAAAATAGATGCGTCTCTTCACACAACCGGGTTCCTGGCCTCTCGCCGCGCTCCTGTTGTGTGCCGCCGCACCGCCTCCGCCGCCAACGGCCATCATCTCCGCTGCTA
>CAYMTH010000107.1:2762-7210 GCA_964393235.1 uncultured Solibacteraceae bacterium
CCGCTCTCCGCCGAACACCTTCTTTTGCAGGAGGTCCGCCACTGGACCGTCAACGGCGTCACCCGCGTCGCCGTGCAGCTTTCCGGCGCCGCCGAGGTCCGCCGGGACCGCCTGTCGAAGCCCGAACGCTACTTCTTCGACTTCCAGAACACGACCTCCAACCGGCGCGGCATGCAGACCATCCCCGTCGGTGATCCGCTGGTCAAGCAGATCCGCGTCGCCGAGGCCAAGCCGGGCGTCGCCCGCGTCGTGCTCGACCTGAACGACAACGCCGAGGTCACCACCTCCGAGCTCGCCAACCCCTACCGGCTCATCATCGAAGTCCGCCGCCCGGGTTCCCCCGCCCCGGCCGCCGCACCGCCTCCGCCGCCAACGGCCATCATCTCCGCTGCTCCGCCGCTGCCGGCCACGCCGGCCTCCGCGGCCAGGCGCCGCGGCCGTCCGTTCGTTCCGCCGCCCGCGCGCATGCCGCTCATCGCCGCCGCCATCCTGCCCTCGCCGCCGGTTCTGCTGCTCCCGCAGCGGCTACGACTGTCGGCCATTCCAACGCCGCCGCGCACGCAGTTCCCTTCCTTCCGCGCCGCCGCGCCCTCGGCCACCGTCGCGCGGAATAGCACCACGCCGCCCGCCGCCGCCAAGCCCCCCGCCCCGGCCCCGAAACCGGGTCCTTCGGCCACCACCGGGCGCGGCAGTTCCACCATGACCCGCGCGCTGGGCCTGAAGATCCGCCGCGTGGTGATCGACCCCGGCCACGGCGGCCACGACCAGGGCTCGGCCGGCCCCACCGGCCTGCTTGAAAAAGAGCTCGTTCTCGACGTCGCCATGCGCCTCGGCGAGATGATCACCGCCAACCTCGGCAGCGAGGTCGTCTACACCCGCGACGCCGACTTCTTCGTCCCGCTCGAGACGCGCACCAAGATCGCCAACGACAGCAAGGCCGACCTGTTCGTCTCCATCCACGCCAACTCCTCCACCATCCGCTCGGTGTCCGGCGTCGAGACCTACTTCCTGAGCTTCACCAATTCCAAGGACGCCCTCGAGGTCGCCGCCCGCGAGAACGCGACCAGCGAACGCAGCGTTTTCGAACTCCGCGACCTGCTGCAGAAGATCGCGCTGCAGGAAAAGATCGACGAGTCGCGCGACTTCGCCACGCGCGTCAACGCCTCGCTCTACCGCGTCTGGGGGCAGAACGGGTCCACCCGTAACCGGGGCGTGAAGAAGGCGCCGTTCGTCGTCCTAATCGGCGCGTCGATGCCCTCCATCCTGACCGAGATTGGCTTCCTGTCCAACCCCCGCGACGAGCGCGAAATGAAGAAGCCGGAGACCCGCGCGCGGATCGCCGAGGCGCTCTACCGCGGCATCGCGCAGTACGCCGATTCGCTCACGCACTTCGCCGTCGCGCGCCGCGCCAACGACGAGTAGCGGCTACGCCACCACGACGCGGTTGCGGCCGGCCTTCTTGGCCCGGTACAGCGCATCATCGGCCGCCTTCAGGAGCGCCGCCGTCCCGCTGATGCCGTTGCGGTGCGCGACGCCGAGGCTCACCGTCACCGACAGGCCCCCGTCGCAGAACGGCATCGGGCTTTCCGCGATCCGTTCCCGAATCTGTTCGGCCAGCGCCGCGGCTTCGTCGGCCGCGCTCCGCGCCACCACCAGAAACTCTTCGCCGCCGTAGCGTCCCACGGCGGCCCGGTCGCCGAGCGCCTCGCGCAGCCGCGCCGCCGTGCCCATCAGCACAGCGTCGCCCGCCGCGTGCCCGTGTTCGTCGTTCACCGCTTTGAACTTGTCGATGTCGAGCATGATCACGCTCAACGGCTCTTCCTCGCCCACCGCCGAATCGAGGATCGAGGAGATCTCGCGCCGGTTGATCAGGCCCGTCAGCGCATCGTGCGTCGCCTGGTGCCGCAGCGCCGCCTGCGCCTTCAGCAGTTCGTCTTGCAGATCGATGATCCGGCGCCCCGCCCGCAGCCGCACGTTCAGCTCCTGCTGGTCGAACGGCTTCACCACATAGTCGTCCGCCCCCGCCATCATGCCTTCTATCACATCTTCCTTCTGCGTCTTCGAGGTCAGCAGCAAGATGTAGGTGTATGGTTCGATTCCCTTTTCGCGGACCTTCCGGCACACCTCGGGGCCCGTCAGGCCGGGCATCATCCAGTCCAGAATCGCCATGCGCGGCGCGTCGTCGTGACGCAGCGCCTCCCACGCCTGATTGCCGTCGGCGGTCGAGATCACCTCGTAGCCCCACTTCCGGACAATGCTCTCCAGCAGGTGCCGGGAAACATTGCTGTCGTCGGCGATCAGGATCTTCATTTGTGGTCCGTGGTGCGTGTTCACCCTAACTTCCCTATCGGCAGCGGGCGGCGAATTCTGGAGAGATTCTCCTCCAGCATACGTCCTCGCGAAGCCAAATTGCAGTATACCCGTCAGATATTTGGCTTAGTACTTTCGTTACATTCCATCCGGAATTCCACGCCGCCCGCGCGGTAAGGCTATGATGAGAGAAGCATGCCCAATATGGAAAACTCTGTTCTGGTCCCGATGGTGGTCGAGCAGACCTCGCGCGGCGAGCGCGCCTACGACATCTACTCGCGCCTGCTGAAAGAGAACATCATCTTTCTCGGCACTCCGATTGACGATCAGGTCGCCAACCTGATCATTGCGCAGATGCTCTTCCTGGCCGCCGAGGACCCCGAGCGCGACATCTCCCTCTACATCAACTCGCCCGGCGGCTCCATCACGGCCGGCCTCGCCATTCTCGATACGATGAACCTGATCGAGCCCGACATCACCACCTACTGCGTCGGGCAGGCCGCCTCCATGGCCGCCGTGCTGCTCGCCTGCGGCACCAAGGGCAAGCGCTACTCGCTCCCCAACTCGCGCATTCTCATCCACCAGCCCTCGATGCACGGTCTCGCCGGTCAGGCGACCGACATCGACATCTACGCCCGCGAAATTCTCCGCATGCGCGAGAGCCTGAACAACATCCTCGCCAACGCCTGCGGCCAGCCGGTGGAAAAGATCGCCCGCGACGTCGACCGCGACTACATCATGGACCCGGCACAGGCCGTCGAATACGGCATGCTCGATCGCGTGATCACCTCCCGCGAACTGAACAAGAGCTAGCTCCTTGCTCGCCCGCACGCTCGGCCCCGGCCAGTTGATCGCGGCCGGCGTCGGTTGCACGATCGGCGGCGGGATTTTTCTCACCACCTCCACGATGGCGCGCCAGTACGGCGCGCCATCGCTTTTGGCGGGCTACCTCGTCGCCGCCCTCGGTTGCGCGCTCACCGCGCTCTGCTACGCCGAGTTCGCCGCCCTCGAACCGGGCGCCGGATCGGCCTATCAGTACGCCCGCGCCGCGCTCGGGCGCTTCCCCGGCTGGCTCATCGGCTGGGCGCTGTGCCTGGAATGCACCTTCGGCGCCGCCGCCGTGGCCGTGCTCTGGACCGGCCGCGCGTGGGGCGGCGCGCTGGCCGCGCTCGCCGCCACGGCGCTTCTCGCCGCCGGCATCCGCATCTCGGCAGGCGTCAATACGGCGCTGGTGCTGCTCAAGTGCGGCACCCTGGTTCTCTTCGCCGGCTGGATCGCCGCCTGGGCCTGGGCGAACCCCGGCGCGGCCGCGCCCATCGCCGGCGCCCCGGACTCCTGGCGCGTCGTCGCCGGCCTGGCCGTCTTCAGCTACGTCGGCTTTGAAACCGTCTCGACGCTCGGGCTGGAATGCCGCAACCCGCAGCGCGATCTCCCCATCGGCGTCATCGGCTCGCTCGCCGTCACCACTGTTCTTTACCTCGCCGTCATCGCCGCCTATGCCGCCGTCCCCGCTCCGGCCGGCGACGGGCTGATCGGCGCGGCCATCGCCGCCGGCGCCGGCCCGGTGGCCCGGCTGATCAACGTCTGCGTCTATATCGGGCTCGGAACGGTGCTGCTGATCATCATGATGGCGCAGAGCCGCGTGCTCTACGCGCTCGCCGGCGACGGACTGCTGCCGGCCCGCCTGGCCGCCACCCACCCGCGCACGCAGGCGCCGGTCACGGCCATTCTCGTCACCGGCGCCGCGGTCGCGGCGAACTGCCTGCTCATGGACGCGCAGAAGCTCTACGACATCGGCATCACGGCCGCGCTGCTGGCGTTCACCGTGGTGGCGGCGGCCGTGCCCGTGCTGCGCCTCCGCGCGCCCGCCCGGCCGCGCCCGTTCCGCGTCCCGATGGTCTGGGTCACGGCGCCGGCCGCCGTCATCGTGAACCTGGTGCTGCTGAGCAAGCTGCTGCCCGGCGTCGCCATCGAGATCGGCGCGGCCGCCGCGGCCGCCTGCCTGCTCTGGCGCTGGGCGAAGTAGCCGCTACCAGTCGGCCACCGAACCGTCGCGGCGGAAGCAGTCCATCGTCACCTCCGGCTGCCACGGGTGCTTGTCGGCCTCGGCTTCGTTGATGTCGATCCCGAGCCCCGGC
>CAYMTH010000107.1:7220-10894 GCA_964393235.1 uncultured Solibacteraceae bacterium
GGCGCCGTCGGCGGCACCGCGTGGCCGGCTTCGATCAGGATCTGCCCGATCACGACGTCCTTCCGCCACGGCACGTCCTTCCGCACCACTTCCTGGATCAGGTAGTTCGGCGTCGCGAAGGCCACGTGCGTGCACGCCGCCGTCGAGATCGGCCCCTGCGGGTTGTGGCAGGCCACGGCGATCGAATAGACCTCCGCCATCGCCGCAATCTTGCGGACTTCGGAAATGCCCCCGCAGTGCGAACAGTCCGGCTGCGCGATGGCGCACGCCCGCTTCTCGAAAAGCTCGCGGAACTCCCACCGGCCCACCAGCCGCTCGCCCGTCGCGATCGGATACGGCAGCGCCCGCGCCACCTCCTGCAGCCCGTCGATCGACTCCGGCCAGCACGGCTCCTCGTACCAGTAGAGGTTGTAGTCAATCAACAGCCGCCCGAACTGAATCGCCGCCGCCGGCGTCGTCCGCGCGTGCAGGTCGAGCATGATGTCGAGCCCGTCGCCGCCCGCCTCCCGCATCGCCTCCACGCACTTCGCCGCCCGCTTCATCACGGCCGCCGACTCGATCGGATCGCTCACCGGAATCGGCATCGACTTCACGGCCGTGAAGCCCTCTTCCATCGCCTGTTTCACCCGCTCGCCGAACTGCGCCGGCTCCAGCGTGCCGTAGATGTCTTCCAGCTTCCCGCCGCCGAGGTGGTCGTAGAACCGCAGCCGGTCGCGCACCGGTCCGCCGAGCAGTTCGTGCACGGGACGGCCCAGTTCCTTGCCCTTGATGTCCCACAGCGCCTGGTCGATGCCGCTCATCGCCGAGTAGTTGATGATGCCGCCGCGCCAGAAATACTGCCGGTGCATGATCTGCCAGATATGCTCGATGCGCCGCGGATCCTGCCCGATCAGGAGCACGGAGAGGTCCTCGACGGCGCCGACGACGGACTTCGTCTTCCATTCCAGCGTCGCCTCGCCCCAGCCGTAGAGGCCCGGCTGGTCGGTTTCCACTTTGACGAAGATCCAGTTGCGCATGCGCGCGTGAACGACTTTGGTCAGGATGCGGGTAATTTTCATGCGAAGCATTCAGATTATCGCGAGAGGATAGAAGGATGGAACTGGAGTTTCGCCGCGCCGACACCGCGACCGAGATCCGCCGCCTGCGGGATTTCGATCGCCGCGTCTTTCCGGCCGGTGACCTGTTTCCGTCGTCCTACTGGCGGGAGTGCGAGGTCTGGTGGCTGCTCGTCGACGGGCGCCGCGCCGGCTGTTGCGCCTTCCAGTTCGAGGAGGACACCCTCGCCATCGCCTCGACGGGGCTGTTGCCGAAGTGGCAGGGGATCGGGCTCGGCCGGGTGATGAAGGCGTGGCAGGTGGCGTATGCGCGCCGGCACGGCTACCGGCGCGTGGTGACCGAGTGCCGGGCGTCGAACGAGCGGATGATCCGGCTCAACAAGTCCTTCGGCTTCCGGATCGCCCGGCGCATCCCGGGCTACTACGACGATCCGCCCGAAGCCGGACTCGTCATGGAACTGCGGCTGGACTAAGGAACCAATACTCCGCGCAGCCGCCGCGCCTCGGCCAGCAGTTCCTTCGCCGCCGCTTCCGCCGTCGCCGCCACCGGCGCCGCGGGCGCGGGCGCGTGATCGCCCGGGTCCCCGAGGCCCGCGTCGCGATAGCGCCGCAACCGCTCCGTCAGCAGGTCGCGCAGCCCCTCGGCGTCCTCGACACCGCCGAAAACCGCCCGGTGCGGGATCATGCCGTGCTGCGTCACCGTGCCGCCGGCGCTCGCCACCTCGACATCGGCCAGGCCGAGAACCAGTTGTAGCGGCCCCCGCTGCACGCGGATGTCCTGGATGTTGGCGAAGGTCATCGTCGTCTCCCGCACGTTCCAGATGCCGGCGCGGATGCGCAGGCTGCGGTCGGTGACGATGTACCAGCGCTGCTCGTAGTGAAGCTTCTGCAGCAGCAGCGAGAACAGCGCCGTCGCGGCCCAGACGACGACGCCCACCACCACCGCCCCGAGCCAGAACTCCCGCGCCACCGGCGTCAGCTTTGTCTTCGGCAGCAGGGGCGGCAGGGTGAAGAGCAGGAAGATGACGCCGATGCCGAACTGCGTCGCCACCCAGCACAGCACCCGCCAGCGGAGGTAGTTGCGGCCGGCGCGGAAGACGCGGATCGATTCCGGGGAACCGTCGGGCGGATGCGGCTCATGCGGGACCCGCAGCAGGCGCAACAGCAGCGCGTTCATGCGCGCTTCTCCAGCGCCTCGCGGATCGCCCGCAGTTCGACGGTGACGGCCTGGAGCGTCGCCGCCAGGCTGTCGGCCGGCGCGGCCGGTTCGGCCGCCGTGTGCCCGGCCGCCCCGCGCATCCGGCTGTAGAGGAAGTCGCGCATGCCCTCCGGGTCAGGCATCCCCTCGAGCGTCATCACCGACGTCGACGAGCCCGAAGCCGTTTGAATGTTGATCGACGCCAGCCCCAGCATCCGCTCGATGAAGTTCGAATTGAGGTTGATGTCCTGAATTCGGGCATAGTTGAGTACGATCTCGTTCCGGAAGAGGATACCCCAGCTCATCCGGATCCCCTGCTCGCTGAACTCGTACTTCATCGTGTGGAAGCGGAAGTAGAGGACCCGCAGCATGATCGGGCTCGCGAAGAGCGTCATCAGGCCCTTGAACACGTAATAGGTCCAGAGCTGGTCAATGGGCCGGGTGATGGCCGCGATCTGCGGAGGGATAGGTTGCATAGCGGGCTATTGAAATAGCTTAGCCGCAAACAGGGGCAAATACTCGCGCCACTTCAGCCAGGTGTGGCCGCCCTCGTCCTCGAGGGACTCGACCTGGAAGCCGTGCTTTCGCAGCATTTCCACGGTTCCCTGGGAGGTTTTGAGCAGAAAATCGTCCTTTCCGATGCCAAACCAGAAGAGTTTGAGGCCCTTCTTCAGCTTCGCGTCGTCGAGCACGGCCTTGTGCTGTTCCTCGAAGGTCGGGCCGGCGGGGCGCGGCGGCATGCCCGGGCGCGGGGGGCCGAACTCGCCGATCAGCCCGGAGCTGAAGACGCCGAGATAGGCGAACTTCTCGAGGTTCGGCAGGCCGATGCGCAGCGTGTGGTTGCCGCCCATCGAGAGGCCGGCGATGGCGCGGTTGGCGCGGCCTTTGGCGACGCGGTAGTGGGACTCGACGTAGGGCAGGATGTCGGTGAGGAACTCGCGCGGGAAGTCGTCGGCATTGCGGTTGCGGAGCGCCATCGGGGTGGTGTGGCCGGCGGGCATGACGACGATCATCGGTTTCGCTTTGCCGGCGGCGATCAGGTTGTCGAGAACGAACCCGGCGCGGCCGACGGTGGACCAGGAGGCATCGGAGTCGCTGGACCCGTGCAAGAGATAGAAAACAGGATACTTGCCCTTGCCGGTTTCATAGCCCGGGGGCGTGTAGACGTGCATGCGGCGGTGGCGTTTCAGGACGGTGGAGTAGTAGGGGACGGCGGAGACGGCGCCGTGGGGCACCTCGCGGGTGTCGAGCACGTCGGAGCCGGGGACGGCGACGAGGCTCCAGACGTTGTCGTTGGACTCTGAGATCGACGGGTTCGCGGGATCGATGACGCCCAGGCCGTCGACGAGAAAGCGGTATCGATAGGCCCCGGCGGGGCCGGGGGCGGTGGTGGCGGTCCAGATGCCGCCGGCGCCCTTGGG
>CAYMTH010000108.1:0-6043 GCA_964393235.1 uncultured Solibacteraceae bacterium
CGGATCCTGTCGGTGTTGAACCATCCGAACATCGCGCGGCTGATCGACGGGGGCAAGACGGGGGAGGGGCGGCCGTACCTGGTGATGGAGTACATCGAGGGGCAGCCGCTGCTGGACTACTGCCGGGAGCGGGGGCTGGGCGAGCGGGAGCGGCTGGGGCTGTTCCGGACGATCTGCGGGGCGGTGCAGCATGCGCACAGCCATCTGGTGATCCACCGGGACCTGAAGCCGCGGAACGTGATGGTGACGGCGGCGGGGGAGGTGAAGCTGCTGGACTTCGGGATCGCGAAGGTATTGGAGGCGGGCGAGTTCGAGACGATGACGCGGATGCGGCCGATGACGCCGGGGTACGCGAGTCCGGAGCAGGAGGCGGGGGCGGGGCTGACGACGGCGAGCGACGTGTACTCGCTGGGGGTGGTGCTGGGGGAGCTGACCGCGGGGCGGCGGGCGGCGGACCTGGAGGCGATCGTCGAGAAGGCGACGCGGGAGGAGCCGGAGCAGCGGTACGCGACGGCGGAGCAGTTGGGGGAGGACGTCGGGCGGTACCTGCGGGGGCAGCCGGTGGAGGCGCGGGCGGGGGCGCTGGCGTACAAGGCCGCCAAGCTGCTGAGCCGGTATGCGGTGCCGGCGGTGGGCGGGCTGCTGCTGTTCGTGGCGACGGCGGGCGGGCTGGCCTATGTGGCGGTGCAGAAGCGGAGCATCGAGATGGAGCGGGACCGGGCCGAGGAGGTGTCGCGGTTCCTGCGGGAGCTGTTCGCGGCGGCGGACCCGGAGCGAAACCAGGGGAACCGGGTATCGACGCGGGAGCTGCTGGACCTGGGCGCGGCGCGGGTGCGGACGATCGGGGACGCGGGGACGCGGCAGCCGCTGCTGGAGACTATGGCCGAGGCGTACTTCAACCTGGGGCTTTACGAGAAGGCCGTCGGGGCGTACCGGGAGCTGCTGGCGAGCGAGGAGGCGGGGGCGCGGCCGAGCCAGGAGCGGCTGGCGCGGGCGATGGGGATGGTGGCCGAGGCGGAGGCGCTGCGGGGGCGGCACGAGGAGGCGGAGAAGGCCGGGGCGGCGGCGGTGGAGCTGGCGCGGGGGATCGGGGCGGGGGAGCGGGCGCTGGTCTTAATGAGAAGATGCAATCAATTAAGGGCGGGGACGCGGTACGATGCGGCGGTGGGGGCTTGCCAGGAGGCGCGTGGGCTGAGCGGGGGATTGCCGGCGGGGGAGCGGAGCGCGGTGGCGGTGAGTCTGGGGACGACGTTGATGGAGGCGTCGAAGTACGGGGAGGCGGAGGCGGCGTACGGGGAGGCGCTGGCGGTGGCGGCGAGTCCGTCGGCGCGGGCGCAGGCGCTGTCGAACCTGGCGGGGTTGTACTTCCGGCAGGGGCGGTTCGGGGAGGCCGAGAAGCAGTACCGGGAGGCGATCGCGGTGAAGCGGAAGCTGTATCCGGACGGGCATCTGGACCTGGCGCAGAGTCTGAACAATTTGGCGAACGTGCTGGCGACGCTGCTGCGGACGAAGGAGGCGGTGCCGCTATATCTGGAGGCGCACGGGCTTTACCGGAGGTATGTGGGGGCGGAGAGTTCGGAGCTGGCCAGTTCGATGTCGAACCTGGCGATCGCCTACCTGGTGCTGGGGCAGGGGGAGGAGTCGGAGCGGATGGCGCGGGAGGTGGTGGGGATACAGGCGCGGGCGGTGGGGGCGGGGAAGCTGCCGCATATCAGCGCTCTGATGAAGCACGGGTCGATCCTGCTTGAGCGGGGGAAGCCGCGGGAGGCGGTGGCGGTGCTAGAGGAGGCGCTGGGGGCGGCGGGGCGACTGGCGCCGGAGCCGCGGCTGCAACTGGGGTATACGCGGGTGCTGCTGGCCGAGGGGTTGCTGGAGGTGGGGCAGCGGGAGCGGGCGGAGCGGCTGGCGCGGGAGGCGCAGGGGTATTTGCGGCCGCTGGTGCGGCCGGAGCACTGGATGATCCAGCAGAGCAACATCGTGCTGGGGGGCGCGCTGACGCGGGGCGGGAAGCGGGAGGAGGGCCGGAAGCTGCTGGGGCCGGTGGTGGGGTCGCTGGAGGCGAAGAAGGCGAAGGGGTGGTGGACGGAGGTGGCGCGGCGCTATGCGCGGGAAGCGGGTGTTTAAGTCATTATTTTCAATGACTTGGTTCGGTTTGAGCCCGGTTTGATCCTTGGTCTGTTCCTTGGACTGTTCCTTGGACTGTTCCCGGTTTGTCCCGGGGGATGTGGGTTGTTGTGTTGTGGGGGCGGGCAGAACCCCACATTCCCATTATACCAGCCTGTCAAATTTGGCTCCTCGGGCGTGATTCGGGCATCCTGATATAGATGGGCAAATGGTTGATTGTGCTGGCGCTGGCGTTGAGCGCGGAGGCGCGGGAGAGCATCGACGGGGTCTTCCGGCGGATCTACAGTTTCGACTTTGACAGCGCGCGGCGGGAGTCGCGGGATTATGCGGCGCGGCATCCGGAGGACCCGATGGGGCCGGCGGCGGTGGCGGCGGTGGGGGCGGTGCGGGAGCTGACAGGGGGGGGGGCGCGGCAGGGGGGCGGGCTGGGGTCGCGGAGTTTCAAAGAAGGGTCGGCGCTGGCGGCGGATCCGGGGCTGCGCGGGGAGTTCGACGCGGCGGTGGCGACGGCGGAACGGCTGGCGGGGGCGCGGCTGGCGCGGGACGGGCGGGACCGGGAGGCGCTGTTGACGATGGTGGTGGTGTCCGGGCTGCGGCGGGATTATGCGGCGCTGGTCGATAAGAAACTGCGGCAGAGTCTGGAGCACATCCGGGCGTCGGACCGGTATGCGCGGCAGTTGCTGGCGGTGGATCCGGATGCGGCGGATGCGTATTTGAATCTGGGGTTTAGCGAGTATATTGTCGGGAGCGTGCCGGGGGTGCTGCGGTGGGCGGTGAAGGTGGATGGGGTTGAGGGGAATAAGCGGCGGGGGATGGAGCAGTTGGCGCGGGCGGCGGTTTCGGGGCGGTTTTTGAAGCCGTTTGCGCAGTTGTTGCTGGCGGGGATGCTGAAGAAAGAGGGGCGGCGGGAGGAGAGCGCGCGGTGGTTGCGGGAGTTGGTGCGGGAGTATCCGGAGAATGGGGTGGTGCGGGAGGAGTTGGCGCGGTTGGAGCGGGGCGGGTAGGGGCGGGGTTGTCGTGCGGGGACACGCTGAAGCGTTTCCCCGGGGAAGGCTTTCGGGTGTGCGGTGGGAGGGGGTGAGGTTGTCGTGCGGGGACACGCTGAAGCATGTCCCCGACGGCGAGGTTTGGGGGGCGGGGCTATTTGATGGCGATGACCATTGAGTCGGGGCCGACGAGGTGGTGCTGGCTCGTTTCCTTGAAGCCGGCTTCGAGCATCCACTGGCGACAGTCGGCGCCGGTGTAGTCGAAGCCGCCGGGGGTCTCGATCAACATGTTGAGGCTCATCATGAGGCCGAACGCATTCTGGGAACGGTCATCGTCGATCAGCGCTTCGTAGACGATGAAGGCTCCGCCCGCGGGGAGCGCTTCGTAGGCCTTGCGGATCAACATGCGCTTCGTTTCCAGATCCCAATCGTGTAGAATGTGGCCCATGGTGATCACATCGGCATGGGGGAGGGGATCCTTGAAGAAGTCGCCGCCGGCAAACGACAGGCGGGACTCAAGGCCGTTTTCGGCTACGTAATCCTCAAACACCGGGCCGACTTCGGGGAGATCGAAGCCCGTGCCGGTGAGATGGGGATTGGCGAGGGCAATCTGGACCGCGAGGTCGCCCTGGGCGGTGCCGATGTCCACATAGGTCGTGTAGTTCTGCCAGGGGCCGAGACGGGCGATCGCCATGTTGGCCGGGCGGGAGACGCCGCTCATCGCCTTGAGAAACTCCTTCAGGCGGGCGGGGTCGGCGTAGAGGGCCTCGAAGGGCGACGCTTCGCCGGTGGCCGCTTCGTTCTGCGGCTTGCCCGTGCGGAGCGCCTTCGTGAGAGATCCCCAGAAGGGGTAGAGGCGGTGGTTCGCCATCTCGAGGATGCCGCCGATGTAGGTCGGCTTGTTTTTGTCGAGAAAGAGGTCCGTTTCGGGGGTGTTCGAATAGATTCCGTTGATGCGGCGGAGGAAGCCGAGGGCGACGAGGGTGTCGAGAAAGTCGCGGGAGGCGCGAGGGTGGAGGCCCAGGCGGCCGGTCACGGCTTCCAGGTTTTCGGGGTGGCGCGCCAGTTCGGTGAAGAGTTCAATCTCCACCGCACTGAGCAGAGTCTTCGAGGCCCAGAAGCCGAGGCCGACCTGCATGATGCGTTCGGGGGTGATGGGTGCGTTCAAGTGCCCTCCTGATGGCAGGCCACATTATACGACTAGGGCTTCGGGAGGTGTTGGGCCGTCCAGTCGAGGTGGCGGTGCATGAGGTCGAGGAGGAACTTGGGCTCGCGGGGGCCGTGGGGCGTGCGGGGGTAGACCACCATTTGCGTCTTCACGCCCTGGCGCTTGAGGGCGTTGTAGAGTTCGTAACCCTGCGTAACGGGGACGCGTTCGTCGGCTTCGCCGTGCAGGATGAGGGACGGGGTCTTCACTCCTTTCACATATGTCATGGGGGAGTGGGCACGGTAGGTTTCGAAGTTCTCCCAGGGCTCGGCCTGGAAGTAGTCCGGCAGGAAGCCGGGGATGTCGGCTGTGCCGGTGAAGCTCCAGAGATTCGTCACGGCGGCGCCGATCACCGCGGCCTTGAACCGGTGGGTGTGGGTGACGATCCAACTGGTCATGAAGCCGCCGTAGCTCCAGCCCATGACGGCCATGCGGTTTTCGTCGACGATGCCCTGCGCGATGAGGTGGTCGACGCCGGCCATGATGTCTTCGTAGTCCTTGCCGCCCCAGTCGTTGACGTTGGCGTGGCGGAAGGGTTTGCCGTAGCCGCCGGAGCCGCGAGGGTTGGGGCGGAGGATGGCGTAGCCGTTGTTGGCGAAGACGGCGAGAGGGTAGATGCCGGCCTTGCCGAGATAGACCTCGGAGAAGTAGTTGGCCGGGCCGCCGTGGATGTTGAGAATCAGGGGGAGACGCGTGCCGGGCTGGTGGTTGGGCGGGAGGGTGAGGAGTCCTTCTATGGGATGGCCGTCCTTGGACTTCCACTCGATGGCGCGGGTGAGGCCGGTGGGGGGCAGGGGTTTGTTGGCCTGGCTGAGTTGAGCGGGCGGCTGGCCGGGGCGGGCGAAGAAGAGCTCGGGGGGATGGTTGGAGGCTTCGCGGACGAAGGCCCAGGAGTCGCCGGTGGCGTTGAGGTCGGCGTTGGGGTCGTAGCCGGCGAAGAATGTTCCGGACGACGGTTCGTAGACGAGGCTGGGCGGGCCGTCGAGGGGCATTGCGAAGAGGGCCGAGCGGGTGCGCTTCATTTCGGCGAAGTAGAGCTGCGAGGAGGCCGCGTTCCAGGCGAGGAGGGAGGGGCGCTCGTCGTAGGTGGCGGGGAGGGGCTTGGTGGATTTCGTCGAACGGGTGAAGAGGGCGAGGCGGGCATCGCCGGGCCAGCGGGCTGTGGGGGGCGACTGGACGAAGGCGATGTGGCGGCCGTCGGGGGAGTAGTAGGGCGTGCTCTCGCTGGCGGAGGTGGCGGCGATGGGGGTGGAGCGGCGGGTGCCGAGATCGAGTTCGGCGACGTCGGAGCGGATCCACTCGTCGGCGCCGGGGGCGGGCCAGTGTTCGTAGACGATGGACTTCGAGTCGGGGGACCAGTGGAGGTGGGCGGTGTGAGTGGGGGCGAGTTAGAAAGGGGCGACGGGGAGAGAGGCGAGATCGAGGAGATAGAGACGGTGGTTGACGGGTTCGGCGTCGACGATGCGGAAGTCGGTTTTCTGACGGGCGCGTTTGGCGGCTTCGGGGTTCGTGGGGGCGCCGGCGAAGGCGAGGTGTTTGCCGTCGGGGGAGGGGGCGAATTTGGAGATCTGGCCGGACCAGTTGGCGAGGAGCGGGCGGGCTTCCGCGACTACCTCGGGGCGGGCTTCATCGACACGGGAGCCGGAGCGGGAGGAGAGGAAGTAGAGATGGCGGGAGTCGGGGGCCCAGACGGGGTTGGTGGCGGACTTGTCGCCGAAGGTGAGGT
>CAYMTH010000108.1:6053-10738 GCA_964393235.1 uncultured Solibacteraceae bacterium
GGGGGGGGGGGGGGGCGGGGCGCGGGGGGGGGGTGGGGGGGGCGCTGCGGGCGGGGGGTGGGTGGGGGGGGGGGGGGTGGGGCGGGGGGGGAGAGCCAGATGTGGGTGAGAGACTCGCTGCGTTCCTCTTCGGCGATGTGGCGGGTTTGGGTCCAGGCGACGTGGCGGGAGTCGGGGGCGGGGCGGGGGCTGGAGAGGGTTTGGACGGAGAGGGTGAGCTCGGGTGTCCACTGGGCGAGGAGGAGGACGGCGAGGAGGGGCATGGGGAAAGTATACTGGCGGGGATTGTTCCTAGGGAGGATTTGCGTTATGAAGACGGCGCGCGAAGTGGCCAATGAGCTGGTGGCGATGGTCCGGGAGTTGCGGATGCTGGAGGCGGTGGACGAGTTGTATGGGGACGACGTGGTGAGCGTGGAAGCGCTGGATTTCGAGGGGACGGGGCGGGAGACGCGGGGGAAGGCGGCGGTGCGGGAGAAGGGGGTGCGGTGGCTGGCGAACAACGAGCTGCACGGGGTGGAGGTGACCGCTTGTTATGCGAGTCCGGAGGGGTTTGCGGTGGAGATGTGGTTTGACCGGACGCAGAAGAACGGGGGCACGCGGGAGCGGTTCGGGGAGATCGGGGTGTACCGGGTGGAGGAGGGGAAGATTGTGCGGGAGGAGTTTTTGTACTTGTAGGGGTCAGGCGGGGGCGCGGACCTCTTCGATTTCGGCGCCGCGGGTCCAGATGGCGTAGGCTTCGTTGGAGCCGTAGCCGCGCTGGACGGCGAAGTTGAGGTGGGGGATTTTTTCGGGCTCGAGGTTGAGGACGGCGGCGCCGACGGAGTCGACGGCGGTGGCGTTGGAGGCGGCGATGAGGACGTTGTGGCGGGGGGCGGGGCCGAGGATGGCGTAGTCGGCGGGGTGGAAGGAGAAGATGTCGAGGGCGGCGAGGGCGGGGTCGCCGGGGGTGTCGGGCGGGGAGAAAGAACGGTAGTTGCGGATGGTCCCGGAGTGGGGCGAGAGGGGGGCGAGGGAGATCACCTTGTCGCACTCGCGGAGGGCGCGGGGGATTTTGTAGAGGCCGCCGGGGTTGGCGGTGTTGAAGACGCGGCCTTCGATGGGCATCCGGAGGGCGGGGGCGGTGGCGGAGTCGAACTGCTCGAATTTGAGGGCGGGGAACTGGCGGGCGAGGTCGGGGGGGAGGGGAGCGTCGAAGAGGGTGATGCGGCGGCCGAGGTTGTTCCGGGCGAGGTAGCGGAGGGTGGCGGCGAGGAGATGGGGATTCGTGTCCGGGGAGGCCTTGAGGACGACCCATTCGTCGCGGGAGATGGCGGTGCGGAGACCGCCGCGGCGTCCGCCGCCGAGTTCGACGGCGAGGAGGAACATGTCTTCGAGCTGGGCGGGGGAGAGGGGAGAATCGAGCGGTGCGGGTTGGGCGAGGGGGCGGACGCGGCGTTTATCGAGCTCGACGGCGCCTTTGAAGTTCGAGGGGATGAGGGCGACGCGGGGGGCGGTGTCGCGGCTGGCGGTGGCGGTGACCCATTCGCGGGGCTTGGGGGGCTGGGCGGCGAGGGCGGCCGGGAGGAAGAGGAGATGGCGGCGGAGCATCGCGGAAAATGCCTCCTTGCTCCTGATTCTATAACCGTTTTAATGAAATCGGGTGTATAAATTGGGCATGGAACCTGTGAGCCGGAGACTATTTCTTGGAGCGGCGGGTGCCGCGGGGGCGTGGGCGGGGCCGGGGTTCCGGCCGACGGAGCGGGGGCGGATCGGGCTGGTTCCATCCGATTACGGGAAGCTGGCGAGGCCGAGTTCGGTGGCCGATGCGCTGGACTACGAGCGGGTGCGGGACATGGTGTGGGCGGCGATCCGGCTGGGGACGCCGAAGGCGGGGAGCCTGGAGGCGAAGATCAAGCCGGGGGCGTGGGTGGTGGTGAAGCCGAACATTGTCGGGCTGCGGGGGCGGGAGTTTTACCGGACGGGAGATATCACGGATTTCCGGGTGACGAAGGCGGTGATCGAGTATGTGGCGCGGTATACGAAGGCCGGGCGGATTACTTTGGCGGAGGGGGGAAGTTACCGGCGGTTGACGGATCCGGCGAAGGATAACGTGATTTACCAGGACGGGGTGCGGCGGGATGCGATGACGTTCGATTGGGGGGCGGAGGAGTTTCCGGGGTTGGGGGGATCGTTCGGGGGAATGTTGAAAGAGTTCCGGAAGGGTTTTCCGGGGCACGGGTTCGATTACGTGGATTTGAGTTACGACGCGGTGCGGGACGAGTCGGGTAAGTTTAAGCGGCTGGTGGTGCCGAAGGCGGCGAACGGGCAGGGGGCGTTCGGGGCGCGGCCGGATTACTTCGTGACTAACACGATCCAGAACTGCGACTTTCTGATTACCGTTCCGGTGATGAAGATTCACTTACAGAGCGGGATTACCTGTTGTTTGAAGAATTATGTGGGGACGGCGCCGCGGGAGGCCTATGCGGTGCCGGGCACGTTTCATAACGCCATGCTGCATTCGGGGCACCAGGTGGAGGGGCGGATCGATCCGTTTATCGTGGACCTGGCGGCGTTCCATCCGCCGGACTACGCGGTGGTGGACGGGCTGCGGGGGCTGCAGTACCAGGAGCACAACTGCGGCGTGAGCGACCAGATGGTGCAGAGCAACCTGGTGATGGCAGGGGAGGATCCGGTGGCGATCGACTCGCTGGTGTCGCACATGCTCGGGTTCAATTCGTGGGATATGGAGTTTCTGCACATGGCGGAGAAGCGGGGGATGGGGGTGCGGGAGGTGGGGAAGACGGACGTGGCGGGCGGGGACGTGGAGAAGCTGCGGCGGCGGTGGGCGAAGCCGAAGGCGTGGTTCGGGCGGGGGAACCGGTTGTGGCGGGTGACGGCGAATCCGGAGTCGCCGGTGGAGAGTTGGAAATCTGTGGAGATTCCGACGGACACGCTGCATTTCGACCGGTGGAGCGGGCGGGCGGTGGCGCCGGGGATGCGGTTCGCGGCGGCGACGCGGGTGGCGGCGCAGGGGCACACGAAGGCGTTTTTGTGGGTGGGAGCGATGGGGAAGTTCGAGGCGTATTTGAACGGGCAGCGCGTGTTGATGGAGGAGGGGCGGACGCGGTACCGGAGCGGGCAGTTCCAGCAGGAGGTGGAGTTGCGGCCGGGGGTGAATGAACTGGTGGTGAAGGTGGAGGCGGTGGCGGCGGCGGCGCGGATGAGCGCGTATTTGATTGGGTCGCGGAACGACGGGGATTCGGCGGAGGGGATTCGCTGGGTGGGGTGAGCCACCCAGCGGGCTACGGCTTGATCTTCGACAGGGACGCGAGGATGGCTTCCCAGGGGGCGTCGAGGGCGGCGCGGCGGTCGGGCGTGGTGTGGGCGACGAAGTTGATTTTGGGCTGGGCGCCGTCGCCGGGAACGCCGGGGAAGTGCCAGGTGTAGCGCACCATGGGCGGGGCGTTGGGGGGCGCCATGAGGAGCTGGATTTCGACGCCTTCCATCCCCGCGAGGGTTCGCTTGCGTTCGGTGAAGACTTCGAGACGGCCGCCCATCATGCGCATCACATCCGCCTCCTCCTTCGTGTCCATGTACTGCGCCGTGTCGGGGCGGGCGACGGTTTGCGTGGAGAACGAGATCTTCTGCTCCGGGGCGTCCTTGGCGCGGAGGTTCAGCTTCACGGTTTCGAGCTGGGCGGGGCCGAGCCGGATGGCGCCGTGGCCGACGACGAAGCCGGATTCGACCGAGGGGACGTAGGCGTTGAGGATGTTCGTGGCGAGCTTTTCGGCTTGCGGTTCCTTGACGGCGGGAGCATCGCGGAGGAGGCGGAAGGCGTGGCCGGAATAGGGCTTCGCGGCTTCGAGGATGCGCACCGACTGGTTCTCATACCAGACGGCCTCGACGCCGGGGATGAGCGACGGGGTGGAGAGACGGTTGGGGAGGGCGGCGGCCCAGGCGGGGTCGAGCTTTTCGACGGTCCAGACTTTGGTGGCGTAGATGAACTGCTCGCGGGAGGAGAGTTCGTAGCCGGCGGGGAGGGCGAGGCGGAAGCGGCCGATGGCGATTTCGTTCGTGTTCACGGGCGGGCCTCCGGAGCGGGCGGACGGCTGCTGGCAGGCGAGGCCGGCCGCGGCGATGACGAGTGAGAGAAAGACATTATTCGCTCTCCTCCGACTTCTTGCGTTGCTCATAGTAGTGGTGCTTGACGAGTGCTTCGATGGCTTCGATGGCCCAGTCCTGGACGTCGGTGTTTTCGTAGGCGGGCTGGTGTTCGGCGTTGATGCGGCGGTCGCCGGGGCGGGGGCGCTCGTCGATGTTGAGGGCGATGGCGGACGAGAGGACGACGGTGGCGTCGCCTTCGCCGTCGGGGTCCTGGAGGATGGCCTGGCGGCGGTCGCCGGCGGCGTTGCGGAAGAGGCCTTTGAAGCCCTGGTTGGGATAGGGGTCGGGCCACCAGGGGAGGATGCGGGATTCGACCTCGAGGCGGATGACGTCGGCGGTTTCGTGGCCGATGCCGGCGACGCAGAGGGTCCGCGGGTGCATGGCGGGGGGCTTGCCGGGTTCGTTGAGGGCGTCGTGGAGGCCTTCGGCGAGCTTGAGGTTATCGAGGTAGATGTTCCAGTCGTCGTTGAGGTCGTTGGCGAGGGCGTCGTTTTCGTCTTTGGAGGGGGACTGCGGGCGTTCGGGGTTGAGGAGGGTGGGAT
>CAYMTH010000109.1:0-4797 GCA_964393235.1 uncultured Solibacteraceae bacterium
CGCACACGCCCCGCTCCGAACACGCCACCAGCACCGCCCCCAGCGAACTCTCCCCGATCGCGAACCGGATCTCCATGTCCGCTCCTCCCTTCCGGTACCGCCGCGCCGTCATCCCCAGCACCCCGTCCATCTCCGCGTAAAACCGCCCGTTCGACCCATACCCGGCCTCATAAATCGCCTCCGTCACGCTCCCCCGCGCCCCCAGCTCCCGCCGCACCCGCTCCGCCCGCCGCGCCGCCCAGTACGCCCGCGGCGTCACCCCCGTCTCCGCCGCGAACACGCGATGAAAATGGCCCGCCGACATCCCCGCCCGCGCCGCCAGCGTCTCGAGCGGCACCCGCTCCTCCGATGCCTCCAGCTACCGCCACGCCTCCGCCCCCACCCCCCCGTCCCCGCGCCCCCAGCACCGCAGACACGCCCGGCACCCCCCCGCCCCCGCCTCGTCCGCCGTGTCGAAAAACAGGACGTTTTCCCGCCGCGCCGGCCGCGCCGCGCACGACGGCTTGCAATACACCCCGGTCGTCTTCACCGCATACACGAACGGCCCCTCCCGCCGCTCCCGCACCATCCGCCAGCGCTCTTCCACAGTCAGTTCCATACCCCTGACTCTACCAGCGCACCCGCCGGCAAAAACTCCGTTTCTTGCGATCGAATTCCGTCCCTACCAACGCGCAAACCGGAACGCATAAACGTCCGCGTCCCGCAGCACGAACCGCACCCGCACCGGCTTCCCTGCCAGTGCGCTCACGTCCTCCGATCCCCGCCACGACACCGCCCGGTCCACCGTGTCCCCGAACACCTCGTCGCAGTCCGCCGCCGCAAACCCCGCCACCGCGCTCCCGTCCGGCCGCTGCAACTCCACCCGCACCGCCCCCGCCGCCGACGTCGCGAAATTCAACCGCAGACGCCCGCCCGTAAACCGCACAGGCCGCGTCACCAGCTCCCCGCCCCCATACCCCGCGCTCGCCGACACGAATCCGTCCAGCCGCAAACTGTACCGCCGCACCTCGCTGCTGTTCCCCGTCCAGTAGCTCTCGCTCGCATACAGCGACAGCTCGTTCGGCGCGCCCGCCAGCCCCGACCGCGTCTCCACCAGGTGCCAGCCAATGTACTGGTGCCCATAGTTCCACGTCCCCGGCCGCTCCACCCCCGGGCGCAAAAACGCCTCGTTCCAGCGGTGGAACAACACCCCGTCCCGGCTCGCCATGAAGAGCCCCTCCGTCACCGCCGTCCCCAGCCGCTCCGACGCCGCCGACCGCTCCCGCCGGTGCCCCTCCTCCGGCAGCGCCCGCAGCGAAGGCGACCACGCCCGCTCCACATACCGCGTCGGAAACCCGATCAACAGGTGCGGCGCCCGCGCATACGGCTTCACCTGATTCGTATACAGCTGCTCCGCCGGCGAATCCACATACCGCAGCTCCCGCGCCTCCCGCCACGTCACGAAGTCGTCGGAAACCGCCGTCCGGATCGCCCGCATCCCGCGCGGCTGCCACGTCTCCCCCGTCGTCACGCCCTCCGTAAAGGAGCGCCAGTAAGCGCGGTACTGCCCCCGCGCCCCGTCCCAGAACCCCAGGTTCTGCGAATCGAACGCCCCCTCGGTCACCACCGGCGTCTCCCGCATCGGCGTCCACCGCAACCCGTCCGCCGACCGCAGCGCCACCAGCCCGTGCGCCTTCCGGTCCGCCGACCGCACAAACGCCTTATACCGCGCCTCCCGCCCCGCCGCCGGGTTCGTATCCAGAAACACCGCCGGATGCGCCGCGTCCAAATTCAGACCGCCCATCGGCCCCGACGTCAGCACGATGTTGTTCGCCTTGCTCCCGCGAAACTCCACCAGCCCCAGCTCCGGCTTCCGCCACCGGATCCCGTCGTCGCTCTCGGCGTAGCAGCAGTGTCCCGCGTGCGCGTCGCCCCGCAGCTTCCCCGACGAAACGTCCAGATGGTACGCCTTGTAATACATGCGGTACAGCCCGCCATCTTGAAACACGCTGTGGTACCCGCTCCCGGTGCCCTCCCACGGAGCGTCGTGGACCAGCGCCGTCTCGCGCGGTTGCGGCTGATGCAGCCGCAGTGCCGCCCCGCCGCTCAGCCGGTCCACCAGGTATCGGTCAACAAACAACTCCCGCCGGTCGCCGATGTCGATCGCTGCCTCCCGCTCCTGTGCCGCGGCCGCCCCCAGGGCGGCGACTGTCGTGAACTGGCGCCGTGTCATCCCACAATCGTATTCCCGCCGCACAACCAACCACCCCCCGCCGGGCGCGACAACCCCGCCCCATCCCCCCGCACACCACACGCACCCCCCGTCGGGGAAAGGCTTCAGCCTGTCCCCGCGCGACAACCCACCCCATCCCGCCGCAACCCAACGCCCGCCCATCGGGGAAACACTTCCGCCCGCCCCCGCCGTCTCACTCCCCCGCCACCGGCAGCCGCCACCCGCTCCTATGCCGCGGCCGCCCCCAAGGTAGCGAAGGTCGTGTACTTGCGCCGTGTCATCCCACAATCGTATTCCCGCCGCCCGGCCTATTCGCTCTTATCCGCAAAATCCATGGCGTAGGCGATCGCCAGCGCGATACCCGAATGAAACACGAACGAAAGCAGGGCCGCCATTGGCGCCCGCCCCTGGACCAGCACCTGAAACGCCGCCCAACCGCCGGCCCCGGCCACGCCCGCCACCAGCAGGCCCAGCGAGCGCCGCCTCATTCCCCCGCCACCGGCAGCCGCCACCCCCGCCGGATCGCCGCCATCCGGATCGCGAAGCACAGCGCCGCCCCGGCCACCGCCACCGGCCCCGGCGGCCATCCCGCCAGCGCGCCCGCCACCACCACCCCCGCCCCCGCCAGCGCCGCTGCCGCGTAGATATCGGTGCGCAGCACCGCCGGAACCTCGGAAACCAGCAGATCCCGCACCAAGCCCCCGCCGATCCCCGTCAACATCCCCAGCAGCACCGCCGGCACCGGCCCGATCCCGTACGCCAGCGCCTTCGCCGCCCCCGTCGTCGCAAACAGCCCCAACCCCGCCGCATCGTAAATCAGCAGCGCCCCGCGAAACCGCTCCGCGATCGGCGGAAAGGCAAAGGTGGCCACCCCGGCCACCGCCGAAACGGCCAGGTACCGCCAGTCCTGCAGCGAAGCCGGCGGCACGGCGCCAATGAGCACGTCCCGCGTTATCCCGCCAAACGTAGCGGCCGCAAACGCCAGCACCAGGACGCCAAACAAGTCCAGCCGGTGCCGCACCCCCGCAATCGCCCCGCTGACCGCAAAGACAAAGGTGCCGCCCAGGTCGAACGCCTTGAACAGCAACCCGAACACCACCCGCTCGTCAGGACGCGGAATCTCCACCGGCGCCTCCCTCTCCTTCGTCGAAGCGCATCATACCATCCCGGCCGCCCGGCTAAGGATTGTCACGATAGCGTGTACTCGACCGCATTCCCTCTGCCGTTCCCTCCTCGGGTCGTTCATTCAGGACACGTTTCCGGGAACTCAATTTCCAGTATTCGACTGACCTGCTCACGCAGACGCGGAATGTCGTCAACGGCGGCATTCCATAAAATCTCCCAATCTAGGTCGAAATAGGCATGCACTATCCGGTGCCGCACGGCAACGATCTGGCCCCAGGGCACTCCCGGGTGTCGCCCTCTAAGCTCCGGAGACAGGCGATTGATAGCTTCGCCGATCACCGTCAGATGATGCAAAACCGCCGCCGGCAGTACCTCATCCGCAAGGAAATCCTGCTCTTTCGTCGCGGAGGTGATGGATTCGATCTTCTTGGATGCCGTGAGGATGTCCTGGAGGAAGGAAGCCTCATGCCGCATAGATGACTCGAGCCTCTCTGAGAACCTCCGGGCGCACCCATGGCTTCAAGCCGCGCTTCGTTACCAGATCGACCCTGCGCCCAACCATCTCCTCGAGGCCTTCAGCGAGCAACTCGAACTTAACGATGCCAACCCGCGCGGCGGGGTCAAATTCAACCAGTACATCGATGTCGCTATCGGGTCCCATTTCGCCTCGAACGGCGGACCCGAACAACGAAAGCTCCGTGACTCCATAACGTCGACACAACTCCGCCAGTTTGGCGGCATCAACCTGTATATCACCGAGATTGACCGTGGGGCTCATAGAGGCTGCCTTCATTATGCCCAATCCGCCAGCCAGACGCGTGGCAGTGCCATAGTTGGGACTCTTCGGCTCGAAATCGCACAAGCCCTATCCTGAGCGCACTCCTGGCGTCCGCGCATGCCGCCCCCCACCCCGCCGGCGCTACCCTGATCGCATGCGCCCCCTCCGCTACTCCATCAACGTCACCCTCGACGGCTGCTGCGACCATCTCGCCATCCTCCCCGACGAAGAACTCCACCGCCACGCCGTCGAAAACATCGAACAGGCCGGCGCCCTCCTTTTCGGCCGCATCACCTACCAGATGATGGAAACCGCCTTCCGCCCGCCCGCGCCCGTGGAAGCCATGCCCCCTTGGATGCATCCCTTCGCCCGCACCATCGACGCCGCCAAAAAGTACGTCGTCTCCAGCCCCCTCGCCCACGCCGACTGGAACGCCGAACTCCTCCGAGGCGATCTGGCCCAGGCCGGCCGCCACCTCAAACAGCAGCCGGGCAAACCCCTCTTCACCGGCGGCGTCGCGCTCCCGCGCGCCCTCGCCGAACTGAGCTTGATCGACGAGTACGAATTCATCGTCCATCCCCGTCTGGCCGGCCACAGCCCCGCCGTCTTCGCCGGCCTGGCGCAGTCCACCGACCTCCACCTCACCGGCCGCCGCGACTTCCGCTCCGGAGCCATCGCCCTG
>CAYMTH010000109.1:4807-10691 GCA_964393235.1 uncultured Solibacteraceae bacterium
AGTAGGCAATGACGGCGAATCGCACCGTCCCGGCCCCCCACCAGTTCCACGGCCACTAGAGCCCCCCGGATCACCGGCTTACCGCCCAGCACTTCCCCATCGACGCTGATACAGGCACAACTACAGCGCCCCGCCCCACCCCGCCGGAACCGCCGCCTCCAGTTCCATCGCCGCCCCCGTCACCGGATGCGCGAACCGCAGATACTGCGCGTGTAGCAGATACCCCCCATCCCCCGGCAGCCCCGGCAAATGATCCAACGGCACCCCGCCCGGCCCGTACAGCGGATCCCCCACCAGCGGATGCCCGACCGACGCCAGATGGATCCGGATCTGATGCGGCCGGCCCGAATACAGGCGCACCGAGAACGTCGTCGTCCCCGCCGTGCGTGCAATCACCTGCGCCACGGACCGCGACGCCTTCCCGCCCCCGCTCGCCGCCCACACGGACCCGAGCCGGGGGTGCGGCACCAGCCCGATCGGCGTCCGTATATCGTACGCATCCCGCGCCGCCGCGCCCTGCGCCAGCGCCCGGTAGATCTTCTGGATCTTCTCCGTGTTCCACTCCGCGAACAGCCGCGCCGCCGCCTCCGTAGTCTTGGCGAACAGCACGATCCCGCTCGTGCCCCGGCCCAGCCGGTGGACCGGATTCGCCGCGGGAGTCCGCCGCTGCACCAGCCGCAGCAGCGTATTCTCCATAAACCCGCCGCCCGGCAGCGTCGGCAGCCCGCCGGGTTTATGCACCGCCAGCAGATAGGCGTCTTCCCACAGCACCTCGAACTCCCGCGGCGCGTCCGGCTCCGTCCACGGCGGCCGGTTCCACACCAGCGTCTGCCCCGCCCGCACCGCCTCGTCCCCGCTCGCGGGAACGCCGTCCAGCGTCACCTCGCCGTCCTGCAGCCGCCCCCGCCACGTCTCCGCGCTCGAGTGCGCATAAACGCCCGCCAGGTGCTCCAGCACGCTCTGCCCGTCGCACTCGCGGCCGATGACGCTCGTGTAGGCATAGCCCTCGTTGCGCATGTAGTTTGAGTGTAGGCGATCGCTCTCCTCACAGCGCCAGGGGCGATCGATCCTCCACCAGCTTCCGCCGGCACGCGATGGCGGTCACCAGGTACCGGCGCGGGCGACTGCGTGAGTGCCGCCCGCAACCGCGCGCACCCCTCCCGCGTCAAAATCCCGCCATGATCCTGATCCCACCTTGGTTCTCGGCCAGCGGAAAAGGTTTTACCGGACACTACCGATACTGTTCAATGTTGATCCCATATCGCGTAGGGAGGCCACACATACGGAGGGTCCATTACGGATGCGCCTCGAGCGCGCTACAGGACCGGTTATGGTAGGAGCCGACAGCTTGTTTCACGCGCTCCCAGTCGAGAGGCGCCTGGCTCTCGCCCCGGCAGGGGACCCAACATGCTCCACAATTTGTCGCCCGGAAGCGGCCCGGGGTCCACTGGCTGTAGTCGCACTCGACGGGCATTTCACTGCACCGCTGAATCTCCCCCGCGGGGCTCACGGTGACAAATCTCCGTCCGGCGGGGCACCCCATCATCTCGCCCCGTTCAAAAAACTCCACTATCCCGCTCAGGAAGTAGGTGGATGAGGCGATCGGCCAGCCAGCCTTCTTGAATGCCAGCAGGCGGTCCACCAGGGCGCGAAGCTCGGGCATCTGATCGGGAGTCACAGAATAGTTGTCTACACCGGTTTTGGCTGGGGTATATGCGCTGATCACCGACTTGGCTCCATGCTCCCTGGCCCAGGCAACGACGTCTGGTATCGCATCCAGATTGTCGCGGCGGATGAAGGACTGTAGGGTCACATTGTCAATTCCCGCTTCCAGAAGACGAGGCACAGTGGTCAGAATGCGTTGCGCCAATCCCGGGATTCCGCGCGCCCGGTCATGGCGTTCGTCCAGGAAATCGAGGCTGATCGTAATTTGGTCAAGGCCGGCCTTCCACAGGGCCAGCGCTCGAGGAACTGACAGGAGCCAACCGTTTGTGACGATACTTAGAAAGACGGTTGGCGAAGCTTCACGTACGCTGGCGACGACGCGCTCGAGATCGCGGCGCATGAGCGCCTCGCCCCCGGTAAACACAAGCACGACAGGTTGCAACTTGCGGACGACGGGACCATAGTCGTCGAGCACCGTCTCCGACCGGGTTGTCCAGTAACGGCAGAAGTCGCAGCGGGCGTTACATCGCCGTGTGACTTCCAGATTGACCAGCGTCGGGTAGCCCGCGCATCTGACGATAGGGAAACGGAAAGCGGCGGAAATCTTCCGCGACCAGGAATATTTGTCTTCGATTGGTGTAGACATTCCTTGTATGTCTCCTCTCTTGTATGTCGCCTCGGTTTTGACTTACCCCCAGGGAGCCGTATGCCCCTTCACTTCACTTTCGGTTCGTCGTTCCCCGGCTTGAACCGGGCGTTTGTTGGTCCTGCGGCTTCCGCCTGCGAGGCGGAGACGGGCACGGCGGCCGCGGGAATTCGCCACGATTTCGACGTGGCCTGCGAGGATTGCAAGCTGGCTTCCTCGGAGAGGTGGTACTCCAGATAGTCGATTTCCAAGGTCGACCGCCCAAAGATGCGAAGCTCCGATTGGCTGCGATGCCACCGCGGCAACCAGAATTCACCGACTCTCGAATACTCGTGGGTGAACTCGGTTCGACGCACCCAAAATGAAGGGGAGACAGAGGGCACGCCTCGCACACGCCGGATGCCGAACGTCTCGCCATCCACCCAGATACGGCCACGGAGGCGGTAACGGTGTGGCTTGTGCGGAATCGCCGAAAAGATGTAGGCGTTCTCGATCGAGTCGAACGCAACGAACTGGAATTCGTAGTTTTTCCGGTTTATGTCGGTCAGTTCGCGGTTCTTAGGCACGGCGCTCTCGATCTCCGCGTCGAGGATGGGACGGATTACTCGATTGGCGACCAGTCCGGACGATCCGGCGCTTTCCAGCACGCGGTAGGTCTTACTTCCAGGCACCGCGTACGCCACTTCAACCTTCAGGCGCGCATTCTTGCGGAACTTAATGTTGCCGGCTTGGTAGATTCTTATACCGGTCCAGCCTCGCAGGCTTTCCAACTGGCGGCGGCCGGTCTCTTCCATGCGGTCCAGCACTGTCGAAGGAAGCAGTTCCTGGAGCGGAGGTTCAGTGGACTGTGCAATCACCGGTGGAGACAACAGGCCCACCTGGATCGCTATGGAGGCGAACGCGCATCGCCTGGCTTCCGCGAGCATTACAAACGGCATGGCAGCGTCTCCTGATTTGCGCTTACCTCTGCAAACGAGACACCAAGCGAGACCTTTCCGCTTCTGGTCATCGCCCACCCTGGCACCACGAGATCGGCACACCACCCAATCGTCTCCACATGGCCATTCGCGCCCCCCCCCCCGCGACAAGCCGGGTCAGCCGCTGGATGAAGGCGACGTCCAACCAAGAATATCCGCGCGCGCACGTAAGGTCCCTGTAAAGCCCCCATGAAGTCCACGTACTTGGGCGGTTCCGCTCCCGCAAACTACGCTTCTTCGGCACCGCGCTATCTCTGCCCCCACTCCGGGTTCAGCGACGCTCCGGTCACCTTCGCACACGCCGCAAGCCTTCACGAACTAAGACGAAAAGCCCCCGGGAAACACCGGGCGACCGGACTGCTGCGCCATACCACCCATAGACGTTGCGCAAAGTGGGTCATATGCCCCGAACGCCCCAGCTTGTCGGAACCGTTTTCCGTTCCGGTCGAGCGATCGGCAAACCTGCCCATCGGCTGGCATTTCGTCGACCGGAACAAACCCGCGAAATGGGATTTGTCCGTTAGCCTTTCGCTACCCGGACTCGCGGCTGGATGCGGCTTTTTTGCGGAGGCTGGAGACGTGGGCAGCCGCGTCACTTATTGGATCAAACGGCGCATCGGCATTCGAGCCGAGTGCCAGTAAGACGTATTTGGAATAAGTGAGATCACGGTCTAAGTCAGATTCAGCGTAACGTGCCGTTAGTTACTTCACCACTCCCCGGCACAGTGCAAATACTCGTCCGTCCGGAAGGGGATCTGCCGCCCGAGATCCCCGGCTACCGCAGCGGAGACTGACCACGAATCGAGGTGGTCTCAACACGGCACAGCCAACACCTCGAGTCTCCTGCCTCCATTGCCAGCGCTGCCAATTCGCCGTAATGCCAAATGTTAGTCTACCCGATGAGGCGCAACGCACCGGGTTTCGAGGACGCTGATCGCCGCTTCGAATTAGACGAGGACCGCGATACGATCAACCGAACAGTTATCCTCGCGGATGTCCGTGAGCCTACCATGGCGCCTCCTCGCGCCACGGCCGCTGAACCAGCGCCGTCATTACACCTGAGCCAGGCATTCCACCAAGGAGCCCCATGCCCACCACCCAATCCCACCCGGCCAACCTCAACCGCATAGCCCTCGTTGCGCATGTAGTTTGAGTGCAGGCGATCGCCCTCCTCACAGTGCCAGGGGCGATCGATCCTCCACCAACTTCCGCCGGCACGCGATAGCCGTCACCAGGTACCGGCGCGGGCCCAGGTCCCACACCCACGGCGCCGAGAGCGTCGGCGGCTCCGCCCAGTAAGCCGCCAGCGGCGGCGTACCCAGCAGGCGTTGAATGACGAGCGGGTTCATGCCGGTAAAGCAGCCCTGTGCCGCGGCCACCCGCTCCAGAATCCCCGGCAGCGCCGCTGACGGCGCATCCAGCAGTTCCGGGCAGGATTCGCTGGAAACAAAATCGGCAAACAGGAGTGCCGTCCCGCCCGGCGCCGTCAACTCGGCCAAGGTCCGCAGGTGTTGCAGCCGGACGAGTTCGGCCAAGGTCTGCGCTTCCGCACTCCCCTCGCCGGCGGCCCGTTCGAATGTGCGGATCAACTGCGAAAGCAGGCACGTGGAAGCCACCGTCGCAAAGCGCGCCCCGAGCTGTCCCGGCGCGGGCAGTTGTGTAAGCGCGGCCCGCAGACGCGCAAACCCTTCCCGCGACGGCGCCTGGCTGATCTCGTGAACCAGTTCCAGCGCGCCCGTCAGATCGCCGGCCGAGAGCTCGATCCGCCCTTGCCGCGCCCGCGCGACTTCGCCGGCGGAAAGAAACTGATTCGCGACGCCGGCCTGCATCGCCTCGGCGTCGATATCCACCAGCCGGATCGTCGGCCATTGTTCCGTCAGGCGCACCAGGTCCAGATCGTTGCAATTCCCCGCCCCGAGCACGCACAAAGCCCCGGCCGCCCCTCCCGCGGTGGCTAAAAGGCGCGACGTGACCTCCTCCCGATGCGCGGCAAACGCCCGCCAGTTCGCCTGCGACGCCCGGTTGAAAGAGCGCTGGCGAAGGAATGGGTTAACAACGTTCCGGCTCATCATCTCGCAGATTCCAGTGTAGATAGAGGCCACCCTGAGCGAGGCACCGAACCACTCCACCTTCTTAGATCTTGGAGCCTCCAGCAAACACGGGGCAATTCACAAACGTGTCGCGGCGAGAATCGATACCCGCCTGCACGTCCCTGGCAAAATCCTCATCCGGAATCGGCACATGGCCCGCCTTGGCTTCGTAAGCCTTTGCCATCGCGATGCACTCGCTCAGTTTACGGCCGGGGCGCGGGGCTGCGGACGCCTTCAGCACGGCCACCGGCCGCTGGTCCTGTTCGATCACGATTTCGACGCCCTGCTGCACCTTGGCCAACACACCATGAAGATCGCGCGCCACCTCGGCTTCGCTCATATGGACGGTTGCCATTGCCTCCATTATGCCTCTTGCTCGTCCTCGCTGATCGCCGCCCCCACCCTCAACTCCCCAACGCTACAATCAACCATCCCCCCAATGAGCCCCATGCCCACCACCCCACCCTCCCCGGCCAACCTCAACCGCCGCGCCCTCCTCTCCCTCT
>CAYMTH010000110.1:0-9017 GCA_964393235.1 uncultured Solibacteraceae bacterium
CGCTGAATCCGTGCCCGCCCCGCTGGATCGACTCCACCAGAATCGGTACATGGGCGTTGTAGATTCCGAACGGCGTGCCCTTCACGATCGCCGCCCGCTCGGCCACCGTCTCGATCTTGCACGACGTGTCTTTGTGGAACACGAACCGCCCGCTCCGCCCCGCCCATTCGGTCAGCTCCCGCGTCAGCAGCCGCTTGTACGGCCGCGGCGCCTCATAAAGCCCGAACGGCATCGCCGGTGAATCGGCCAGCATCCCCTCCACCCGGTCTTTCCACAGCGTGTCCGGCTCTTCCTTCTCCGCCACCTGGCACGTCGTCAACACCGCCGCCCGCGCCCCCACCCCCTCCAGCGCCTTCACGCACCCCCGCACCGCTTTCCGGTCAAACCCCGCCAACCCGCCCACGACCACCGGTTTCCCCCCGGCCCGCCGGATCACCCGCTCGGCCACCTGCAGCCGCTCTTCCACCGTCAGGTCCCACACTTCGCTCGACTGGCAGCACGCAAACAGCCCCGCCGCCCCGTTCGCCAGATACCAGTCCGTCAACGCGTCCAACGCCTTCCAGTCGAGCGACTTGTCCGCCCGGAACGGCGTCAGCATCACCGGCCACAACCCGGCCGGCACCCCCTGCGTCGCTTTCCCGGAAAGCGTTCCGGCTAAGGTGGCGAAAAAGGCCTGTCGACGGGTGAGCATATTTTCATCTTCTCACCCCGGCACCGCCTCGCCCAAAACAAAAAATCCAGCTGGTTAAGCTGGACGTTTTCGTGCGTTTAGGTTTGGTTGCGGGGGCAAGATTTGAACTTGCGACCTTTGGGTTATGAGCCCAACGAGCTACCAGGCTGCTCCACCCCGCACTCTTAATCTAGCAACCGCGGCGCGCCCGGGTCAAGGTTTCGTAATAAAAATCCCTACCGCGCAAAATGCTGAAACGCCGCCCAGAAGTACGGTTTCCGCAACGCGCTCCCGCTTTGCAACAACGCCAGCTTCGCCTCCCGCAACGCCGCCGCCGCGTTCCGCCCCGCCCCCAATCGCCCGTACATCTCCTCCATCAGCCGCGGCGTGCTCGCGTCGTCCACCTCCCACAACGAGGCCACCACCCCCTCCGCCCCCGCTCCCAGAAACGCCCACGCAAAGCCCACCAGCCCCTCCCCCCGGAACTGCCGCGCCCCCGCCGCCGTGCACGCCGACAGCGTCACCAGCTTCGCCCGCAGCTTCAACCCCGCGATCTCCCGCGCATACAGCCGCCCCTCCCCCGCCGCCCCCGGCGACAGCAGAATCGACGACTCCAGCGGCCGCAGCCGGTTCGCCACCGCGTGCGCCGCGAAATGCACCACCCCCGGATCGCCCCGCAACCCCGCCAGCACCCGCTCCGGCGTTGCCGCCTCCCGCCGCAGCGCCGCCGTCCCCAGCCGCGCCCCGATCCGCGCCAGTTCTTCTCCCGCGTGCCGCAACTCCCCGAACTCCGCGTCCGCCCCCGCCACCGCGTCCCCCGCCAGCAACACGCCCTTCCCCGCCCCGCCCGTTCGCGCCGGCCCCGTCAACCCCGGCACGATCGAGATCTCGGCGTCTTCCACCCAGTACCGCTCCCGCCCCGGCGCCACCAGCGTCTCGAAATTCAGCGCGTGCAGCCCCCCATCGGGCGAAATCCATACCCGCCCGCCCTTCAACATCTTTTCCGCCGGCGCGACAAGCGCCTGGTACAACCGCCGCGCCTCCCGCCCGCCCTCGGTCAGCGGATCCCGCGCCCGCAGCACGAACTGGTTGTGCGCCTCCACCAGCCCTTCCAACTCTTTCTGCCCCGGCAACGCGAAATACGCCGGCTCGCCCGCCGCCGGGACCACCCACAGATGCGACGCCGGCTCGTCCAGCCAGTAAAACAGTCCGGTGCCCTCCACCCGCCTCCGCCCGGCCTCCTCCCGCAACCCCCGCGCCCGGCTCCGGTCCGCCACGCGCAGCGCCTCCGCCGGCCGTTTCCGTTCCAGATAGAACCGCACCGCCGCCCGGTAGGCTTCAATCCGGCCCGACCCGAAGGCGATCCGGTTCTCCGCCTCCCGCAGTCCGCCCCGCCCTTCCTCCACCACCCGGATCGCGTCCAGATGGGCGGCCTCGGCCTCCGTATGCCGCCCCTGCCGCGCCAGCGCCCGCCCCAACTCCATCTGCGCATCCCCCCGCACGAGCGGCGATACGCCCTCCCGCCCCAGCAACTGCCGCAACGCCGTCTCCGCCGCCCCCGGCTCCCCCTTCCCCATCCGGATCTGCGCCGCCACCAGTTCCGACTTGTGCTCCGCCATCGCCTCCGGCAGCCCCGCCAGGAGCCCCTTCGCCTGCCGGTTCCAGCGCTCGGCCGCCTCCCAGTCGGTCCGCCCCAGGCTCACATCCGCCAGCCCCAACAGCAGGTTCGCCCGTTCGGCGTCGCTGATGCCCGCGTCGCCCTCCACCGCGGCCAGCGTTTTCCGGTACTGCTGCTCCGCTCCCTCCAGATCGCCCAACGCCAGCAGCGTCCGCGCCTGGTTGTTTTCGTTGATGTACCGCTCGCGGCTCGCCGCCGGCTCCACCTGGCTCAACGTCACCTTGGCCCGCTCGTAATCGCCCACCTCGAACTGGCACCAGCCCAGGTTTCCCATCGCCCGCCGCCGGACGTGCCGGCCCTTGGTCCCGGCCCGTTCGCTCATCCGGATCGCCTGCCGCAGATGGGTTACGCCTTCGTCGAAGCGCTCCAGACTGACCAGCACGGTCGCCATCGAACTCAGCGTCTGGGCCTCCAGCAAGGCATCGCTCTTCTTTCGCGCCACCGCCAGCGCCTCCCGGAATGCCTCCCCGGCCGAGCCGAACTCCGACATCATCCGCAGGCAGGTGCCCAGGCGCAAATGCACCCCGGCCGCTTCCAGGCTGCCGGGTTCCATCTCTCGCAGCAGTCCGCGAAGCACACGAATGCCCGCCTGCCGGGCCTCGGCGCTCCTGGCCACGCGGCAGGACTGATAGCCGAACTCCCGCCGCCGCACCCGGTCATCGTCGGCATCCAGGCCGGCGATCGGGGCAGCCAGCATCGCCATCCCCTTCCGCCGGTCGGGCCCGGCCGCGAGCGCCTTCGCCTGCAGCAGCCGGAAGCGTCCCCGCAGCGCCGCCGGAGTGCACAATTCCACAAGCGTCGCATCGTCCGGAATGAGGGCTACGACATCTTCATACCGTTCATCGGCCCACGCCTCTTCCGCCTCCGCGTAGACCTGTTGGGGAACGAGGGTTCTTCTCCCGCAACCCACCGCCAGAATCAGCAGCGCGCCGGTGGCGATCCACTCTCGTCCCTTGAGTCGCACCCTGCCATTTTCACTGATTTGCCCGCCGGGCGTCAGTTACCGCTGGCACCGGCACACACACCCGGCCCGGCAAGCAGCCCCGCAACGCCTGTTCGACGTGCTTCCCTGCTTTGCCGGCCGGGTCAACCCCACGCGTCCGCCCGCGCTTACGGCTCTTCGTGCCCGTTCCCGCTGCCTCCGCCCATCGCCAGGCTCCCACCGGTATTGCAGCCGAGTTCCACCCGCAGCATCGTCACCGACCGCTTGTACGGTGTGATCCGGTATTCGCCCAGGTACAGCGTCGCGAAATCCTTGATCCGCAACCCGCCGTTCACCACCGGCAGCACGCCGCTATTGGCGTTCAGCGCATAGAACGTCGCCCGCACGTCCCCGTACTTCGTCTGGCAGCCGCCCATATTTCCGGCCTCGCACGGCGCGCCAAGGCTACCCGGCGCGATGATCAGCCCCTGCAGCGCCCCGTCCACATAGGCCTGCTCCAGTGCGCTGTAGGTCGGGTTCTTGGCAAACACGTCGACGCTCGAAACCAGCGGCACCGGCGTCCCGTTCACCGCCATCCCCTCGATCAGCGACCCGGCCGGCGTAATCGACGCCTCCGCCCCACCCACCGGCGGCTCGCACACCAGGTGCGTCACGATCCGCTCCACCGTCAGCACCCCCATCACGTCCACGCCTTCCAGCGTCACCGTGAGCTCGGTCTGCTTGGGGTCCCCCTGCGCCGTCGCCGTCGCCTTCCGCACGGCAACCACGCCGGCGATCCCGAAGTTCTCCACCGTCGACGAGCCGTAGCCCCCCGACGGCGACAACGAGACCATCGCCTGCGTCGGTATGACCAGCGGTGTCGGAGACGTCAGTGCCCCGCCGATCGCGGATCCCGACGCCGAATAAAGGTAGTATTGATTGCGTTCTGCCATAAACCTGTCAGGGCCGCGCCAGTTCGAACGGCAGCGAGGCCACCTCGCGCGCCGTGTCCGCGTTCCGCACGCGCAGCGTGTACAGCCCCGCGCCCACCCCCCGCACCGGGACCAGCACCTGAATGTCGTTCGTGTCCCGCGGCGCCTCGCCGCTGAACTGCTGCACCGTCCGGCCGCCCGGGCCCTCTAACGTAAATTCGAACCGGACCACCGACGTGTCCGTATGGTTGAACAACAGCGCCACCCGGGCCTGCCCCGGGCTCGCGAGTATCTTCCGCGGTCCCCCCGCGGCTCGCGTCGCCGTCACAAAATAACTGCCGGTTACCTCCGGCTCCGGCCCGGCGGGCATCCCCTGCCAGACCGCCACCGCGGCCAGCGCCGCGCACGCTCCCGCCAGCGCCGGTTTCGGCACCGGGGCCAGCAGCCTCTCCCACCACCGCGGCCCGGACGCCACCGGCGCCCTCCTCGCGGGGGGAACCAGTTCCATCAGCGGCTGCTTCGCATGATCGAGAAACTTCGCCGCCGCCACCACCTCTTCCGCGCACGCCGGGCACGAAAAATAGTGCTCCTCAAATGCCGCACGCTCCGCGTCGTCGAGCTCCCCCAAAAGGTACCGGTCTAATACTCTCGCTGCCATGGCGTCTTGGTGGGTCATCGGGCGTCTATCCATGTACTTCCCTAAAGCGATCTCGGAAAGCTAACCGGGCCCGGTGTAAAAGTACACGCAGGTACTCCCGGTCCACTCCGTGATCGCGGCAGATCTCATCCCGCGTCTTCTCGTCGAAGTAGACCGCTCGTAAGATTAGTTGCTCCCGCTCCGGAAGCGTTTCAAGAATCTTGCGAACCGTCGCCGCCGACTCCTCGCTCAGCATCCCCCGCTCGGCGTCCCACGCCTCGTCCACCTGGTCGAAATTCTCCCCCAGCGCCACCGGCGCCCGGTCCCCCGCCCGCCGCATCTCCAACACCACGTTGTCGCAAATCGAGTTCACCAGCGGCCCCAGCCGCTCCGGCTCCCGGATCCCGTCCGGCCGCCGGATCAACCGGTACGCCCGCAGAAACACTTCCTGCCGGATCTCATCTACCAGATAAGAGGAACGCACCCGCGCCCGCAGCTTGATCCCCAGCAACTCCCCGAAATAGGACGCGAAATGACGCTCCGTCTCGGGATCGCCCGCCGCCAGCCGTTCCAGATAAGCCCTGTCGAAGGCTACCAGTTGCATTCCGCCTCTTGCCCATCATACGGCAGTGCGGCGCTGAGCAACCGGCCCGGAGGAGCAGGAGTATGCCAAAACCACGCTCTCCGGGCCGGGCCTCCGGTTACTAACTACCTGTTTAGTGAACGCCGTACAACAACCGTTTCACTGGGCGTGAGATTTTTTTCATTTGCTGAATTCCAGCCGCGTCGCCCCGTCCGGCGACGTCAGACGGACCCCGCCCGCGACCGGCTCGATCTTCGTAACCAGTTGCAGCGCTTCGAGAAACTGGTTTTCGAGCGCCATCGCCCCGGGCGGGCCGGCCATCTTCGTCGCCGTCGCCGGGCCGCCGGGCCAGGCGAGCGAGTACCGGTTTACGCCGGCAAACCCCGACAACTGGTCCGCCGCCGCGAACTGTACCGTGGGCCGGCGCTCGTCCGGCAGCGCCACCGCCTGCCCCCGGAGCGTCATCGCGCGCAGGGAAAAGCTCGTTTTCGCATCAAAAACAGGGGGTAAAACAGCGTTTTTCGTCGTGTTTTTAGGCGAACAGGAGGCGAAGACAACGGCCGCGAGCAGGACGCAGAGACGCATGAGAATAGAGTACGCGATACTGGAGTCAGGAAGTACCCCTGAATGGACCCAATCCGCCTCCAGCGCGTTTCCGAGCAGATTCGCGAGGAGTTAACCGAACTGATCGAGTATGAAATGAGCGACCCCCGGGTCGAGGGCATCACCGTCACCGACGTCCACGTCTCCCCCGACGGCCGCCGCGCCCGGGTCCTGGTCTCGGTGACCGAAGCCGCCGACCGCGAGCCCGCGATCGCGGCGCTCGATCATGCGCGCGCGTATCTGCGGACCCAGGTGGCCCAGCGTCTGGCTTTGCACCGGACGCCGGACCTGCAGTTCGAACTCGACTCGGTAGTGAACCCGGAGCACCTGAACAAGCTGATGAAGCGGATCCGGAAGGGCCGGCCGAAGGAAGATTAGGGCTATTTCGCCAGGTAGACGGTGAGCCGGGCGCGCGGGGACTGGGCGCGGGCGATCAGGCGGACGGAGACGACTTCACGGCCGTCGGCGAAATCGAGCAGACGGAAGGTGCCGCGCTCGACCTGGCCTTCGCGGAAGTCGACCACCTGGACCTGTCCGTTGCCGAACTGGACTTCGGCGAAGTCGAGGAAGGCGCGCCCGTCGATCTCGAGGAAGAGCGCTTTGCCGCGGTTGTTGACGTTGAGGGTGGTATCGACCCAGTCTTCACGGCGGGTGATGGTTTCCGAGTCCTCCCAGAGCAGGCGGTCCCGCGGGGGGAGGGAGACGACGGTGCGCGTCCAGACGACCGGCGGGGCATAGACGATCGGGGCGCGGACGACGACGGCGGCCGGGCGGGGGGGCCGGACGATGACCATCCGGTTGGGCCGGGCGATGGGATGCCCGGGGCCGATGCGCACCCGGACCCGGACATCCGCGAAGAGGGGCAGGGCCAGCAGGAGCCCGCCGAGAAGAAGTCTACGATGCATATTGCCTCCGATTCACTCTATAAACCGTAACGGAGGCAAAAGTCGTATCAGTAGCCTTCTTCCATGAAGTGGTAGGCGATCATGTGGCACATGGCCATGTGGGCGTCTTCGATGCGGCCCATGTGCTGGTTGGCGACGTGCAGGTGCAGTTCGGCCATGGGGCCGAGCTTGCCGCCGTCGCGGCCGGTCATGGCGATGGTCTTGCAGCCGAGCGAGGTGGCCGTTTCCATCCCGCGGAGGACGTTGGGCGAGTTGCCGGAGCCGGAGATGGCGAGGAAGACGTCGCCGGGGCGGGCGAAGTTCTTGAGCTGTTCGGAGAAGACGATGTCGTAGCCCACGTCGTTGGAATAGGCGGTGAGGGTGGGCAGGTTATCGTTCAGGCTCATGATGCGGAACTTCTTGTCGCGGCCGAAGCTGGCGCCCTTCAGGACGTCGCAGACGAAGTGGGAGGCGGAACCGGCCGAACCGCCGTTGCCGCAGACAAAAATCGTGTTGCCGTTCTCGCGGGCGCCGGAGAAGAGGTCGATGGCTTTGCGAACGCCGTCCATGTCGAGGTCTCGAATGGTTTCGGCCAGGTCCTGCTGATACTTCGAAATAGAATCCATTTCTCACCATTTTAGCAACCGGTGGACGGCCGGCGCGTCCAAAGGGACATGCGTCTGTTTGTCGCACTGGCCGCGTGCGCGCTGGCCGCACAGGATCCGAAGGCGCTTGTCGAGCGCGCGCTGGAGCGCGCACAGCGAGACGACGACTCGGCGCGAAACTACACGTATCTGGAGACCGCGACCGAGCAGGAGTGGCGGGACGGGCACCGGACGAAGGCCGAAACGCAGACCTACGAGATTCTGAACCTGTACGGGCAGCCGTACCGGCGGCTGGTGGCGAAGAACGGGAAGCCGCTCGATCCGGCGGAGCAGCACAAGCAGCAACACAAGCTGGACCGGACGGCGGCCGAGCGGGCGAAGGAGACGCCGGCCGAGCGGGAGCGGCGGCTGTCCAAATACCGGGAGGAACGGAAGCGTTCGCGGGCCTTTTTGAACGAAATTCCGAAGGCGTTCGACTTCCGGATGGCCGGCGAGACTGTCCTGGGCGGCAGACCCGCCTGGATTCTGGACGCGACGCCGCGCCCGGACTACCACGGGCACGACTCGCGGACGAAGATGCTGAACAAGTTCAAGGGACGGTTTTACATCGCGAAGAACGAGGTGGCGTTGCTGAAGCTGGACGCGGAGGCGATCGATACGGTGTCGTTCGGGCTGGTGCTGGCGCGACTGGAGAAGGGGGCGCGCCTGACGATGGAGAAAACCAAGGTCAACGACGAGCTATGGATGCCGGTAAAGATGAAGGTGGATTTTGACGCGCGGCTGGCGTTGTTCAAGAAAATGAAGGTCGATTTACAGATCGACTACACGAACTTCCGGAAATTTCAGTCGGAATCGCGGGTATTGTCTCAGGAATAGGCCTACCGTACTATAAGAACTTGGACTAATACACCCGATAGTGGGGGTAGGCAGACCGGTTCGGCATGAGTGATCTCGTCAGTTTCGCCTCCGGAGGGCGCGTTCGCGCGCCGGGCGGAGCGTTGCGCCGCTGGGTGGAGTGGCGGGCGGGGCGGATCGAAGACCCGGTAAAACGCCTGGGGTACCTGCGTGGTTCGGCGGAGTTCTGGTCCGAGCGGCCGGTGCGGCGGGCGGTGGCGGGCGCGCCGATGAAACGGATGCTGGTGGCGCTGGCGGCGCTACTGCTGCCGGTGCCGATGATCACCGACGGGGCGGCGCCGCGGCGCCGGGTGGAAGCGGTATCGAAGAACGACGCCTACGCGAACGTCTGGACGGTGGAGAGCACGGCGGACCACGACCTGTACAGCAACGGGCTGCGGGTGGAAAAGCGGTGGACGGCGCCGGCGCAGGGGGCGCGGAAGTTCCAGCGCTGGCGGATCGCCGACAACGGGCGGGAGGAGAATCCGGCGCCGTACGGGATCGTGTTCCATACGACGGAATCGGAAGTGGCTCCTTATCAGGAAGATAAGAACCGGCAACTGCGGCGGATGGCGGAGGGGACGCTGGGGTTCGTGCAGTCGCAGCGGG
>CAYMTH010000110.1:9027-10646 GCA_964393235.1 uncultured Solibacteraceae bacterium
TTGTGATCGACCGGTTTGGGCGGGTGTTCCGGACGGTGCCGGAGAACGAACCGGCGAACCATGCGGGCGAGTCGGTGTGGTCGGACGGCAAGTACTATTTCGTCAACATGAACCACAGCTTTCTGGGCGTGTCGTTTCAGGGACAGACGCGGGGCGAGGACGGGCGGCCGAACGTGACCGAGCCGCAGGTGGCGAGCGCGAAGCTGCTGACCGAGGTGCTGCGGTCGCGGTACCGGATCGCGGCGGAGAACTGCGTGACGCACGCGCAGGTTTCGGTGAACCCGGGCAATATGGGCGTGGGCTGGCACACGGACTGGTCGGCGGGGTTCCCGTACCAGCTGCTGGGGCTGCCGGTGAACTACCTGACGCCGCTGCCGGCGATCACGCTGTTCGGCTTCAAGTTCGACGACTACTATTCGAATCTCGCCGCCGATGAATTGCAGGACGGCATCAGCGCCGGGGAGACGATGTTGCGCCAGGAAGCGACGCGGCGCGGGGTGACGACGGCGGCCTACCGGCGGGAGCTGGCGCGGCGGTTCCGTTCGATTCCCGATCCGAACCGGCGGCCGGATTTTTCGCCGGCAGAGACAGAAACAAGGAGCTCCAATCCATGAGTTTTCGTTATTCCGACGGATCGACCCCGGTAGGTTTGGACGTCGGGACGAGCCGGATCGTCGCGGCGTGGCCGAGCGAGACGGGGTACGTTTATCGCAGCGAGTTGAACTCGTTCGTGACGCTGCCGTTTTCGAAGTTCACCGAGAATGTGCTGCGGAAGGAGAACGTTCCGCACACGGTACGGGCGAACGAGATCCTGGTGCAGGGCAACGAGAGCGAGCGATTCGCCGACCTGCTGGGCGCCGAGGCGCGGCGGCCGATGGCGCGCGGGTTTCTGAACCCGGACGAGCCGGAGAGCCTGAGCATGATGCAGGAGCTGCTGCGGAACCTGGTGGGGATGGCGAAGCATGCGCGGCAGAAGCTGTATTACAGCGTGCCGGCGGCGCCGGAGGGGACGGCGGACACGCTGACGTTCCACGAGGCGGCGCTGCGGCAGATGCTGGCCGAGCTTGGCTACGACGCAAAGCCGGTGAGCGAGGGGCTGGCGGTGGTCTACAGCGAGCTGGAGGGATCGAACTATACGGGCATCGGGGTGAGCATCGGCGGCGGGTTGTGCAACGTCTGCATGTCGTACCTGGCGGTGCCGGTGATTTCCTTCTCGGTACCGAAGGCGGGCGACTATATCGACGCGAGCGCGGCGTCGGTGACCAACGACATTCCAACGCGGGTGCGGCTGATTAAAGAGAGCTCGTTCCTGTTCGGGGGGCCGGTGCAGGAGAAGACGACGCAGGTGATCGGGGTTTATTACGACGACCTGATCCAGTCGCTGGTGGGGGCGATGAAGGAAGTGTTCACGAAGTCGAAGAGCCTGCCGCGGCTGGGGCGGCCGATTCCGCTGGTATTGAGCGGGGGCAGCACGATGCCGCAGGGGTTCCGGGACCGGTTCGAGCAGGCGATCAACCGGGCGGAGTTCCCGGTGCCGCTGTCGGAGATCCGGCTGGCGGAGGATCCGCTGACGGCGACGGCGAAGGGCGCGCTTATTGCCGCTTTGAGCGAGATGTAGG
>CAYMTH010000111.1:0-10637 GCA_964393235.1 uncultured Solibacteraceae bacterium
GCCACCAACGCCGTCACTCGCGCCAGGTTCCTCATTGCCGTGCCGAGGCCCCCTGCCGGACCCGCGTCGTGAATTCCGTCGCCGACATCCGCAATCCGCCGTCCGTCGCCGGCCGCCCCGTCCGTCCGTCAATGAGACCTTCCCGGATCGGCTCCCGGCTGAACACCGTCGCCCCGGTCGAATCTTTCCCAACCTGGAACATCCCCTGGGTCAAGCCGATCACGTGTGTCAATCCGGACTTCGACTGCCACAGGAATAGCACCAGTTCCGTGTCCGGCGCGATCTGCGGCACACCCGAGAACGTCTGCTGGCTCCGCCCGATCGTCCCGCCCGGCAGCACCACGTCGATCACCTTCGCCGCCGGCCCCTTGAACTGCTCGGCCACCTGTATCTTGTAGTGGGAGTAAAAGATAGGCCCGTGCTGCCGTACGTGCGAGAGCGTGATTTTCCCCCGCACGATCTGCGTCGACTTCGCCACCATCTCATCGAAGGTGAGCTTTTCCAGCGTCGTGCCCGTGAGCATCGCCGCCGTCGTCGCCAGAATTGTCAGGAGAAACCGCATGACGGGAAAACCACCTGCACTTGAGATGCCAGAACGCCTCTGCCTGTTTTCAATTACTTAGCGGAGCGTGCCGGTCTAGGGGCGTGTTCGTCTGACACAGCGGGTGGGACAACTTATTGTACGACGAACACCGGAATCCTCACCGCATGTCGAACCTGCTCAATGGTTTGCCCGTAAACCAGATCCCCGATTCGCCCGTGCCCGTGCGCCGCCATCACGATCAGATCCGGCTGCTCGTCGCGCACAAACCGCACGATCTCCTCGGCCGGCGAAGTCGAATGCCGCACCAGGAAGTCGCATCGAACCTGATGAAAAGAAACCCTTTGCGCGATCTCTTTCAAATACGCGCTGCCGCCCGCCACCTCCGCCGTAGAGCTCTCCGGCCCGTACACCTGGCTCGTCGCCCCCTCTTCCACGTGCAGCAGCATCAGCCGCGCATTCGACTGCTTCGCCAGCGCCAGCGCGTGCCGGATCGCCACCCCGTCCGACGCCGAATGGTCCAGCGGAACCAGAATCTTCCGATACTCCGGCAGCGCCTGCCCCTCGCCCCCCTCGACGTCCGGAACCGGCATCGTCACCGGTCCGGCCGCCGCCGGCGCCCGCCGGTGTACGAACGGCTCAGCCAGCATATAGACGAGCAGCGCTCCCAGCGCCCCCGCCCCCGCGAGCAGCAAATAAACGTTCGTTCCCGCCGCGATAAACTCATCGATTGTTCGCTTTACCAGCCAACCGTTCAAGAAAAGGATGATCCCGGCCACCAGGCTCGCCAGCGCCACCACCCACGGCCGGTTGGCAAACTCCCCCATCCGCTCCCGGTCGCTCGTCAGCCGGATGAGCGGGATGATCGCGAACGGCAACTGCAGGCTCAGCACCACCTGGCTCAGGATCAGCAGCCGGTAGACCTCCCCCTCCCCGTACATCACGATCACGAAGACGGCCGGCAGCAGCGCCAGCCCGCGCGTCAGCAAACGCCGCACCCAGGGATTAAAGCGAAGGTTGAGGAAACCTTCCATAACAATCTGACCAGAAAGGGTCCCCGTCAACGTCGAGGCCTGCCCGGAGAGCAGCAGCGACACCGCGAACAGGAAGCTCGCCAGCGCCGTCCCGAGCAGCGGACTCAGCATCTGGTGCGCCTGCTGGATCTCGGTCACCGCCGTTCCCTGCCTGTGGAAAACCGCCGCCGCGAGGATCAGAATCGCCGCGTTTACCAGCAGCGCCGCGTTCAAAGCGATCGTGGAATCGATCAAATTGAAGTGACAAGCGCGCTTTTTTTCCTCATTTGTGGTGCCAAATTGACGTGTTTGCACGAGGGAAGAGTGCAGATAGAGGTTGTGCGGCATCACCGTCGCGCCCAGAATCCCGATCGCGATATACAAGCTTTCCCCGTTCAGCCGAGGCGCCAACCCGCTCGCCACCCCCGCCCAATCCGGCTTCGCCAGCATCAGTTCGATCGCGAAACACACCCCGATCCCGGCCACCAGCGCCCGCACGATCCATTCAAATTTCTGCACGCCAAGTTTCAGCAAATAAAGAATGAAGAACGAATCGAGCGCCGTAATCAGCACCGCCCACAGCAGCGGAATCCCAAACAGCAGCTGCAGTGCGATCGCCGCCCCGAGCACCTCGGCCAGGTCCGTCGCCGTAATCGCAATCTCGCACAGCACCCACAGCGCCAGGCTCACCGGCCGCGGATACGCCTCCCGGCACGCCTGCGCCAGGTCCCGCCGCGTCACAATCCCCAGCCGCGCGCTCAGCGTCTGCAGCAGCACCGCCATCGCGTTCGACACCACCAGCACCCACAGCAACTGGTACCCGAACCGCGACCCGCCCTCCAGGTCCGTCGCCCAGTTCCCCGGGTCCATGTACCCGATCGAAACCAGGTACGCCGGCCCCGCGAACGCGGCGAAGCGTTTCCACGCCCCCGGCGCCGCCGTAGGCACACTGGCATTGAGTTCCGATAGCGATCGCGGGTCGGAATGAATCACTGTTTCGCCCAGTACTTAACTACAGTTTATATTATACTCGCCCTATGCCCACGGATCGAAAACTGGCCGATCTGAGCGGGATCGGCAAGGCGATGCTCCAGGACTTCGAACTCCTCCAGATCGCCTCCGTCGACCAGCTCGCCTCCGCCGACCCCGATTTCCTCTACCAGGAGCTCGAACGCCGCACCGGCTCCCGCCAGGATCCCTGCGTGCTCGACACCTTCCGCTGCGCCGTCGCCCAGGCCCGCAACCCCCGCCTGCCCAAGGAACAGCGCAACTGGTGGTACTGGAGCCGGCTCCGGAAGGCGGGCCGCGTATGATCGCCGTCCACCTCGACCGCGGCGCGCTCTCCGTTCGCAACACCCCGAAGCCCCGCCTGCCCAAGGGCCACGCCCTCATCCGCCTCACCCTCGCCGGCATCTGCAACACCGATCTCGAGCTCAAAGCCGGCTACTACGGCTTCTCCGGCATCCCCGGCCACGAGTTCGTCGGCGTCGTCGAGCAGGGTCCCGCCGAATGGCTCGGCAAGCGCGTCGTCGGCGAGATCAACCTCGCCTGCGGCAAGTGCGACTGGTGCGCCCGCGGGTTCGGCCGCCACTGCCCCCGCCGCACCGTCCTCGGCATCGTCAAACACCCCGGGGCCTTCGCCGAGTACCTGACCCTCCCGGTCGAAAACCTCCTCGCGGTACCGGACTCCCTACCCGACTTCGAAGCCGTCTTCACCGAACCGGTCGCCGCCGCTTGCGAGATCCTCGAACAGGTCAAAATCCCGAAGGACACGCCGGTCGCCGTGCTCGGCGACGGCAAGCTCGGCCTGCTGATCGGCCAGGTCCTGCTCGCCCACGGCATAGCGGTGCACCAGTTCGGCCGGCACAAGGAGAAGCTCGACATCGTCCGCCAGCGCGGCGCCGTCACGGGCCGCAAGCCCAAGCCCGCCTCGTTCCCCTACGTCGTCGACGCCACCGGTTCCGCCGCCGGCCTCGCCGAAGCCGTCGCCCTTTGCCAGCCCCGCGGCACGGTCATCATGAAGTCGACCGTCCACGACCGCGTCGCCATCGACATGGCCGCGGTCATCGTCCCGGAGATCACCCTGCTCGGCTCCCGCTGCGGCCGCTTCGCCCCCGCGCTCCAACTCCTGGCGCAGCGCCGCATCGACGTCCTGTCGCTGATCCACGGCGAGTTCCCGCTCGCCGACGCCGTCCCCGCTTTCGCCCGCGCCGCCGAAAAAGGTATCCTCAAAATCCTGTTGAGAAACGCATGAACCGCCGCCAATTCCTCGCCGCCACGTCGACGGCCGCCGCCGCCACCGCCCAGGCCCCGCGCCGCCGCAACATCGTCTTCATCCTCTCCGACGATCACCGCTACGACGCCATGTCCTGCGCCGGCCACCCGTGGCTGAAGACCCCGCACCTCGACCGCCTCGCCGCCGGCGGCGCTCACTTCCAGAACGCCTTCGTCACCTCCTCGCTCTGCTCGCCCTCCCGCGCGTCCATCCTCACCGGCCTCTACATGCACGCCCATAAGGTGCAGGACAACTTCTCTCCGCTCAACGAAGCCCTGCCCACGTTCCCCTCCATCCTGCAAAAGAACGGCTACCGCACCGGCTTCTTCGGCAAATGGCACATGGGCGGCGACAGCGACGAACGCCGGCCCGGCTTCGACGACTGGTTCAGCTTCTTCGGCCAGGGCCAGTACGAAAACCCGCCCGTCAACGACAATGGCGTCCGCAAGACCGAACAGGGCAACATCACCGACGTCCTCACCACCCGCGCCTGCGAGTTCATCGACCGCAACGCCGCCCGCCCGTTCTGCCTCTACCTCAGCCACAAAGGCGTCCACTTCCCCTTCCAGCCCTCCGCGCGCCACAAGAAGCTCTACGCCGACGCTCCCATCCCCCGTCCCGCCACCATGTGGTTCAAGGACGACTACTACGCCACCAAGCCCGAATGGGTGAAAAAACGCCGCTACACCCGCCACGGCGTCGAAGGCCTCTTCGGCCAGGTCATCTCCTTCGAGGACGCCTACCGCGACTACATGCGCTGCCTGCTCGCCATCGACGATTCGGTTGGCCAGGTCACGCGCAAGCTCGAGGAAAAGGGCCTCCTCAACGACACGCTCGTCGTCTACATGGGCGACAACGGCTACATGTGGGGCGAGCACGGCCTGGTCGACAAGCGCGCCATGTATGAGCCGTCGATGCGCGTCCCGCTCATCGCCCACTGCCCCAGCCTCTTCCCCAAGGGCCAGAAGCCCAAGGAAATGGTGCTCAACCTCGACCTCGCCCCGACCTTCCTCGAGGCCGCCGGCGTCCGCGACGTCCCCAAAATGCACGGCCGCTCCTGGCTCCCCGTCGCCCAGGGCCGCGCCGCCAACTGGCGCAAGGACTTCGTCTACGAATACGAGTGGGAGCGCGATTACCCCTACACGCCCACCATCACCGGCCTCCGCACCGAGCGCTACAGCCTCATGCTCTCCGAAGGCCTCTGGGACATCGACGAGCTCTACGATCTCGAGCAGGATCCACAGCAGCTCAATAACCTCCTCGCCTCCGCCCGCATCGGCTACAAGCGCGGCCGCATGATCGAACAGATCACCGATCCCAAGCTCCGCGAACTCGTCGCGGGCCTGCAAAAACGCCTCGCCGAGAGCCTCCGCGAAACCGGCGGCGACCCGCGCAAGGCCGGCGAAGCCATCCCCGGTTACGCCAACGCGCTCTGACGCATGACGGAAATCCTCCCCCTCCTCGCCGTCCTCCTCGCGACCATCACGCTCGCCTTCCAGGTCTTCCTCTGGCTCGAGCTCGGCCGCCGCGAGGACCGCGCCGAGGCCCGTCTCCGCGACGAGCTCGACCGCCTGCGCGAGTCGATCGATCAGAAGCTCCACGGCACGCTCGAAAGCTCGCTCAACCGCTCCTTCCGCACCGTCAGCGAGCGCCTCGAACAGGTGCAGGCCGGCCTCGGCGAGATGCGCTCCCTCGCCGCCGGCGTCGGTGACCTGAAGCGCGTTCTGACCAACGTCAAGACCCGCGGCGTCTGGGGCGAAGTGCAGCTCGGCGCGCTGCTCGAGGAGATGTTGACGCCCGCCCAATACGCCCGCAACGTCGCCACCACCGGCACCCGCGAACACGTCGAGTTCGCCATCCGCCTCCCCGGCCGCGAGCCCGGCCAGCCCTGCTGGCTCCCCGTCGATTCCAAGTTCCCCATCGAGGACTACCAGCGCCTCGTCGAAGCCTCCGAACGCGCCGACGCCGCCGCCATGGAGCAGGCCGGCAAAGCCCTCGAACTCCGCCTGAAACAGTCGGCCAAATCGATCGCCGACCAGCACGTCCCGCCCCCGCTCACCACCGTCTTCGCCACCCTCCTCCTGCCCCCCGAAAGCCTCCACGCCGAAGCCCTCCGCCGCCCCGGCCTCGCCGAAACCATCCAGCGCGACTACCGCGTCGTCCTCGCCGGTCCCAACACCTTCGCGGCGATTTTGAACTCCCTTCAGATGGGCTTCCAAACCCTCGCCATCCAGCAGCGCACCTCCGAAGTCTGGGACCTCCTCGGCGCCGTCAAAACCGAGTTCACCCGCTACGCCGGCACGCTCGCCGAGATCCGCCGCCGCCTCCAGCAGGCCACCGATTCCGTCGACCAGGCCGAGACCCGCACCCGCGCCATCGAGCGCAAACTCCGCACCGTCCAGGACCCCGAGGAGAAGTCCTTCACCGCTGGTTCTTGACGCGCCCCGGGTATAGAATCGGGGCCATGGAACGTCGCGCTTTTCTGGGGGCGCTGGCCGCCGCGCCTCTCTCCGCCGCGGCCGTGCCGCAGGCTCTTCTGGACGATGGCGGCTGGTGCTGGTTCGAAGACGAGCGCTCGCTCGTCATCGGCGACTCGGTGGTCTTCGGCACCGTCGCCACCGGGTACAAGGATCCGGCCATCGCCGGCCAGATTCGAGTTACCCAGCACAACTGGAAAACCGGTAAGTCCTCGACCTTCGTGTTACACGATCCCGCCAAGGACGTGAACCCGAAGCAGTGGATCGACGACCACAACTCCCCGGCCTTCCTGCGCCGTCCCGATGGCCGCCTCATCGCCTTCTACGCCCGCCACGGTACGCGCAACGAGATCCACTACCGCATCTCCTCCCGCCCCGACGACGCCTCCGCCTGGGAGCCCGAGCGCATCTTCATCCCCAGCGAATCGAGCCGCGTCACTTACTCGAATCTCTTCTATCTCGCCAAGGAAAAGCGGACGTACGACTTCTTCCGCGGAATTCATAACTCTTACAAGCCCTCCTACGCCTTTTCCGACGATCTCGGCGAGACATGGAAGCCCGGCGGCGTCGTCATCAACGTCCCCCACACCGTCCGCCACCGCCCCTACGCCAAGTACTGCTCGAACAACACCGACACCGTCCATATCGCCTACACCGAGGGCCACCCGCGCGACTTCGACAACTCGATCTACCACGTCTTCTATCGCGACGGCCGGCTCCACCGCTCTGACGGCACGCCCATCCGCTCCCTGGCCGAGGGCCTGAAATCGCCCGACGAAGGCACCCGCATCTTCGCCGGTAACGCCGACGCCGTCGCCTGGACCACCGACTTCCACCTCATCGGCCAAAACCAGCTGCTGCTCGTCTCCCCCGTGCAGGTGGACCGCGCCGACCAGGACCACCGTTTCCGCCTCGCCCACTTCGACGGCAAGCAGTGGCACGACCACGAAATCGCCAAAGCCGGCACGCGCCTCTACCCCGGCGAAGACGACTACACCGGCCTCGCCGCCCTCGATCCCGCCGCCCCCAACACCCTCTTCATCTCCACCAACGTCGACCCCGCCACCGGCCGCCCGACCCCTCACCGCGAGATCTACCGCGGCCGCACCCGCGACTTCGCCCGCGTCGACTGGTCCCCCGTCACCGCAAACTCCGCCGCCGATAACCTCCGCCCCATGATCCCCATCGCCCCCGGCCGCGAGCGCACTCTGCTGTGGCTCCGCGGCCAGATGCGGACTTACACCAATTACTCGTTCGAGGTCGTTGGTTTCAAAGAACCCAGGGCCTGAATCAACCGCTCGATATCTTCCGCGGTGTTATACAAGTGCACCGACGCGCGCACGCGCCCGTCGCCGCCCCAGGTGATGACGCCCTGCTCGGCCAGCGCCGCGCTCACCGCCTCGCCCTCCTCGGCCGCGAACGAAACGATCCCGCTGGCAAAGGCCGGGTCCTCCGGCGTCAGCGGAACGAACCCGCACGACGCGATCCCCTCGCGCAGCCGCGCCATCAGCGGACGCAGCCCCGCGTCGATCGCCGCGACGTTTTTGCCCAATAAATACCGCACGCTCGCGTTCATCGCGTACAGGGCGGGGAAGTTCGGCATCCCGGCCTGCAGCCGCCCCGCGCTCGCCTTCGGCGTGTACCGCTCGAACCGGTCCGGCGTGAACAGCTTCTCCACCGAGTACCACCCGGCCGTCGGCTCCGGCAGCGCCGCCCGCAGCGCCGGGGCCATGTAGACCACGCCGAGCCCGTGCGTCGCCAGCAGCCACTTATAACTCGACGCTACCAGGAAATCGACGCCTTCCACCGTCACTGGCACGCGCCCCAGCGCCTGCGTCGCATCGACGACAAACAGCGCGCCCACGGCGTGCGCGGCGTCCGCCAGCTCCCGCAAAAACGGGATCTGCGTGCCGGACTTGTAACTGACCTGACTGACCGAAACCACGCGCGTCCGCGGCGTGATCCGGTCGGTCCAATCATCGAGCCGCGTCGCGCCCCCGACGGTCGGCACGATCACCACCTTCACGCCGCGCTCCCGCAGCCGCAGCCATACGATGACGTTCGAGGGGAACTCGAGGTCGCTCAGCAGCACCTCGTCGCCCGGCCGCCAGTCGACGGCCAGCGCGAACAGGTTCAGCCCATCGGAGGCGTTGCCGAGCAGCACGACGTCGTCGGCCTGCGCGCCCAGCAGTTCGGCGCACGCCGCCTCGCACTCGGCCTGCACGGCGTAGTGCCGCCGCCGCCCCGGACTGCCGGAGCCCTTCTCGCGGGCATACTCGGCCAGCGCATCGTTGACCAGCAACGGCGGAATCCCCTCGGCGGCCGTGTCCAGGTAGGCGTGGGAAGAAACGGGAAAATCGGGATGGTTCATTTGAATTCCAGCAGAAAATGGCGCAGAAACGCGGCGGCTTCCAGCACCTGATCGATCTCTACATACTCCACCGCGGCATGCGCGCGGTCAATCGAGCCCGGCCCGAAAATGATGCTCGGAATGCCCCGCCGCACCAGCTTCGACGCGTCGGAGCCGAACGGCACCCCCGCCGGCGCGATGGGCCGCCCCAGCGCGATCAGCGCCCGCTGCGCCGTGTCGACCACCGACGTGTTCAACGCCGTCTCCATCGCCCCGTCGGCGATGAACGGCTCCTCGGCCTCCGCGCCGAGGTGTTCGGCCAGCTCCGCGTAGGACTGCCAAACCGCCATCGGATCCTCGCCCGGCACCAGCCGCCGGTCGATCGAGATCTCGCAGTAATCCGGCACAAAGTTGATCTGCTCGCCCCCGCGGATCAGCGACACGGTCAGCGTCGGCGGCCCCAGCAGCGGGTGCGCCGTGCGCGCCAGTGTCCGGCCGTGCGAATCAAACGCCTGCACCACGCTCGCCATATGGACAATCGCGTTCGACCCCAGGTGCGGCTTGGCCGAGTGCGCCGCCTTCCCGCGCGTCCGCACGCGGAACCGCAGCACGCCTTTCGACGCCGTCACCATCCGCAACTCCGTCGGTTCTGCCACGATCGCCGCCGCCGCCTCCAGCCCATCGCACAGCTTCACCACGCCCCGGAACGAATACTCCTCGTCCACTGTCGCCGCCATCCACACCTCGGCCGCCGGCAGCACGCGATCCTCCCGCAGGTCGGCCAGCGCGTGCATCATCGTCGCCAGCCCCGCCTTCGTGTCGCACGACCCGCGCCCGTACAGCAGCCCGTCCCGCACGGTGGGCGTGAAGGGCGGAATCGTCATCCCCGCCACCGACACCGTGTCCATGTGCGCCTCGAGAATCACCCGCCGCCGCGCATCCCGCCCTGGCAGCCGCGCAATCACGTTGTAGCGCCCCGGGAACACCTCCTGCCGGAACGTCTCGATTCCCCGCACGGCGAAAAAGTGCTCCACGTACTGCGCCACCGCGGCTTCGGATACGCCGCCCTCGTAGGCGGGGTTGATGGAAGGGATGGCCACCAAGTCGGCCAGCGTCTGAATCACGTCGCGAGACGGCATTAGCAAAGTATACTTTCCCCTGAGGACTCATGATCGACGCGCACGTGCACGTTTGGACCGACGACCGCCGGCGCTACCCGCGCGCCACCGGCGAACGCGAGTATTCGCCCGCCCGTTTCACCCCCGAAGACCTCTTCCGCCACGCCCGCCCCGCCGGCGTCACGCGCGTCGTGCTCATCCAGATGAGCTTCTACCGCTTCGACAACGCCTACATGCTCGACATGATGAAGGCCCACCCCGGCGTCTTCTCCGGCGTCGGCATCGTTGACGTCGCCGGCCCCGACCCCGCCGCCGCCATGCGCGCCCTCGCCCCGCAAGGCGTCCGCGGCTTCCGCATCACCGCCGCCAACGGCCTCGAGTCCCCCGCCATGCGCCAGATGTGGCGCGCCGCCGCCGAAACCGGCCAGGCCATGTGCCCCCTCGTCGGGCCCGAATCCCTCCCCGCCATCGACCGCATGTGCGCCGCCTTTCCCGACACCAACGTCGTCATCGACCACCTCGCCCGCATCGGCGCCTCCGGCACCGTCAACGACGCCGACGTCCGCGCCCTCTGCGCCCTCGCCCGCCGCCCGCGCGTCCACGTCAAGGCCTCCGCCTTCTACGCCCTCGGCCAGAAAAAGGCGCCCTACACCGATCTCGCCCCGCTCATCCGCCGCGTCTTCGAGGACTTCGGCCCCCGCCGCCTCATGTGGGCCTCCGACTGCCCGTTCCAGGTCGAAAACGGCCACACCTACCAGGCCTCGATCGACCTCATCCGCACCGGCCTCCCATTCCTCGACGACGACGCCAAACAGTGGATCCTCCTCCGCACCGCCGAAAAGGTTTTCTTCTCCTGACAGCCA
>CAYMTH010000112.1:0-10614 GCA_964393235.1 uncultured Solibacteraceae bacterium
CGACCTGGCGGCGTTGCGCGCGGAGCTGACCGCGCAGGCGGCGGCGACGTTGCAGGAACGCGGCGGCGCGCGGCGGCGGAACCTGTTGGGACGCAAGGGTCCGGCCAACCGCGAGGCGTACGCGGCCTATCTCGAAGGGGTGCGGTCGCTGACCGCGCGGGACGGCAACGCCGTCGACGCGTTCCAGCGCTCGCTGGCCGCCGACGGCGCCTTCGCCGGGGCCTACGCGGGCCTGGCGCTGCACTACATGCTGGTCGGGTTCAATCAATTGGAAGACCCGCGCGTCGTCTGGGAGCGCGCCCGGGAGTACTCCCGGAAGGCGCTGGAGCTCGAGCCGGACAACGGCGAGGCACGCATGATCCAGGCCTACGTGGCGGCCTACGCCGACCAGGACGAGGCGCGGGCGGAAAAGCTGGCGCGCGAAGTGCTGGCCGGCGACCCGGGCAGCATCAACCTGCAGATCTTCGCCGGGCAGTTGCTGGGGCGCGTGGGGCGGTTCACGGAGGCCGAAGGGCTGTTGCGGCAGGCCGTGCAGGGCGACCCGACGCTGCTGCTGGCGCGGCAGGTGCTCGCCCATCACTACTATCTTTCGCGGCAGTACGACCTGGCCAAGCGCGAGGCCTGGCGCGTGATCCGCATGACGCCGCGCAACCCGACCGGCTACGGGCTGCTGGTGCTGCCGGCGTGGGCGACGGGCGAGTGGCGGCTGGCTTCGCTGATCGCGGGCCGGGCCAAGCAGGCGGGATTGAACCAGCCGGCGGTGGCGATGGGGCTAGCCTACACGTTCGGCCGCACGGGCCGCACGGACGAGGCGCGGGCGATCGTCAACCGCATGGACGAAATGGCGCGCATGGGGCACGTCTCTTCGCTGCAGCGCGCCGTGGCCCACCTCGGCCTGGGCGAGGAGGACGAGGCCGTCCGGCTGATGGGCGATTGCCTGCGCGCCGGCTGCGTCAACCCGAGCCTCTTCCGCCTCGACCCCGTCTTCGACCCCCTCCGCGACCACCCCGGCTACGCCGCCCTGACCCGCTAAGGAGATCGGGCCGCGCGGCGGCGTGACGCCCTTCCGGACGCCACGCCGCCAGCCCCCGCTACTTCCGGATCACCTCGAGCAGACGCATCGTCGCCACCATCGGGCGCTCCGCCAACTGCCCGATCCGGGTCATGTAGGCCGAATAGTCGCTGTCCGGGTGAACCTTGGTCCAGGTGTTTCTCGGGTTCCCTCCGGTGAAAAGGGAATCCCAGTTCGGCAACCCATCCACCGTCAACGCGTTATAGGGCATGCTCGTTCCTCCGGGCATCGCCAGCGTATGCAGGATCCAGGCGCGCCCCGGCGTATCCTTTGCCCAGACCTCGGCCATCTGCTTCCACCCGCTGCGTTCCATCCGCAGCCATTCGGCCTGCGCGCCGGAGTTGGTCTTGAAGTAGTTGAGGCGGACATAGCCCCCCTTCGTCAGCGTCCCGACGATGTCGCGCACCTGCCAGATTTCCGTGGTCACCAGATAACTCAGTTCGTCCCGCTTCGCGTTCCGCTGCGCCACCGTCATCGAAATGCCGGCCTTCTTCAGATCCTCGTCGGTCGTCCGCCGCGTCTCCTTGGGAGCCCCGGAGTACCCCTGCACAACGTGGAAATCACACCGCGCCGACCGCCCCGCGGGAGTCACGGCTTCCGTAATGACGAGAGACGCGATATCTCCGTTATCCACCCGGTACTTGCCCATTTTCGCCGACGTTTCCATCAGGAATTGCCGCAAGGCGCCCGTCTTGCCGTCGCGGGCCTTGACGCAGCTGACCTGCACGGACCCGACCGGCTGTGCCTGTGCCAATGCCGCCGGCGCCAACACCAGCGGAATCCAAAAGAGTGAGAGTCGTCGTTTCATGTGACGATTTCCTTTCATGCCATCCATCAGGAGATAAACATCTCCGAGCTCACAGCGTGAATTCCGTCACAAAAGGGCCATCCTCTCTTCCTCCCGGGTCCCGCGCATGACCGCCAAAAAAATGGGGACAGTCGCGGCAGGCACCATTTATACTGCAAGCGTATGGTGAAGAACTTCATGGACTTGAGCGGCAAAGTTGCCGTGGTGATGGGCGGAACTTCGGGCATCGGCGCGATGCTGGCCGTCGGGCTGGCCGAGGCCGGCGCGACCGTGGTGCCCACCGGACGGCGCCAGGCCGAGCTCGATGCCGTTTGCGACAAGATCGAGGCCGCCGGCCGCGAAACGCTGCGGAAGACCTGCGACGTGCAGAGCCGCGAATCGGTGGACGCCCTGCGCGACGCCGTCCTCGAGCGCTTCGGCCGCGTCGACATCCTGCTCAACGCCGCCGGCATCACCTTCCGCAAGCCGACCAAGGACGTCGCCGAAGCCGACTGGAACCGGCTGATGGACATCAACGTCACCGGCACGCTGCGCGCCTGCCAGTCGTTCTACGAAGCGCTGAAGGCCTCCGGCGGCGGCCGCGTCATCAACATCGCCTCGCTCAGCTCCTACGTCGGCCTGCTCGAGGTCACCGCCTACGCCACCTCGAAGGCCGCCGTGCTGCAGCTGACCCGCCAGCTCGCCGTCGAATGGGCCAAGGAAGGCGTCAACGTGAACGCGATCGCCCCCGGCGTGTTCCGCACCGAGCTCAACGCCGCCCTGCTCGACGGCACTGAGCGCGGCAAGGAGTTCCTGCTCCGCACGCCCATGAAGCGCTTCGGCCAGCGCGAGGAGCTGATCGGCGCGGCGATCCTGCTCGCCTCCCCGGCGGCCTCCTACATCACCGGCCAGTGCATCGCGGTCGACGGCGGCTTCCTCGCCAGCGGCGTCAATCAGTAAACTTTTTTCGCTCCGGTGGACCAATCGGGACACCTGTCTGCGCCTGTACAGATAGTAGAGGTCTTAGCAGGTGTCCTATCAGAACTTCGTGGAACAGGGAGCGGTAAGAGCGGTCACGGTCGCCATATCGGCCGTGCTGTCGGTGCTGGTGATGACGTCGGAATCGATCGCGGTGATCCACGGCAGCCTGGTGCTGTTGACCGGCGTGCTGCTGGCCACGCACGCGCCGCAGCTGATGACGCGGAAGCGGTGATATATTCGGTTCTCGTATGAGAACCCTGTTGGCTGTGCTGGCGCTAGGTATTCTGCCCGTGATGGCGGAGGACGAGCGGCTCTTGAAGGACGAGGCGGGCAACACCGTCATCCGCTACGTGGCCGAGGTCCCCGAAGGCCTCACCGCGACCGCCGACCCGCTGAAGCAGGTCGGCCTCTTCCTCTGCTTCCCCGAGCACGACCGCCCCACCGGCGACGAAATCCTGCCCGTCCGCGAGGCGCTGAAGCGCCAGGGCCTGCTCAACCAGTACATCGTCATCGCCGGCCACCCGCAGGGCCAGAAGTTCGGCCCGGCCGACTACGAGCCCATCCGCAAGCTCATCGCCTGGGCGCTGAAGACCTACCCCATCAACCCGCGCCGCGTCTACATGTACGGCAAGGGCGAGGGCGGCAAGATCTCCGGCGAGTTCGCCATGACCCACCCCGAACTCGTCACCGCGGCCATCTCCTACAGCTGGACCTGGTGGAAAATGCCCACCGAAACCGACCGCGCCATCGACCCCGAAAAGGCCGCCCAGTTCTACATGGTGCTCGGCCTCCGCGACCTCTCCCACCACCTGACCAACGTCCGCGACGGCTACAGCCGCGTCCACGCCAAGGGCTACCACGTCATCTACCGCGAGTTCGACGAGCTCGGCGCGCGCACCTACCATCCGCCCAGCAACGACGAAGCCATCCTCTGGGCCACCGCCCTCCGCAACCGCACCCTGCCGCTCTCCAAAGCCGAACAGGCCGCCATCGCCACCGGCCGCCCGGCCGAGCTCGCCGCCGTCGGCGACGCCGCCGCCGTCACGAAGCTCTTCGATTCGAAACTCCCCGCCACCCGCGCCGCCGCCGCCCGCCTCTGCCAGCGCCTCAACCTCGGCGAAGCCGCCATGGCCGCCCTCGCCAAGCTCGCCGTCGACCCCGCCGAGCCCGTCCGCCGCGAAGCCATCCGCGCCCTCGCCGTCAACGCCAACTGGCGCTCCGCCACCGCGCAGCAGGCGCTCATCGACCTCGCCCTCGCGCCCGGCAAAGCCGTCACCTACTTCGACCGCGTCGACGCCGTCGACGGCATCGTCAACGCCGCCCTCCTCCAGGTGACGGTCGTCCGGAAGGACCCGGCCCTCTGCGTCGCCCTCGTCGGCCTCGCCGAAAGCATGGAGGACGAACTACGCACCATGGCCGCCAACACGCTGATGCCCATCCGCGACCCCGAGTTCCGCGGCGACATCGGCCGCAAGGAACGCATGGCGCCCGAAGGCGGCTGGGCCCCGTGGCTCGACAAAGTCACCGCGCTCGCCGCCGGCTACGGCAAGGAATACCTGAGCTGCTCCACCGCCACCGAAAAGGCCGCGCAGCTGCACTGCCAGGCCGGCGAACTGCTCTATGGCAGGAGCGCCAATCCCGCCAAAGGCCTCGCGCTGACGAAGCAGGCGGCTGAGCTCGGCTACGTGCCGGCGCAGGCCATGCTCGGCATGCTCTACGCCATCGCCAAGGGCACCGAACAGAACCTGCCCGAAGCGGGGAAGTGGTGGATGAAGGCCGCCGAAGCCGGCCACGGCCTCGCCGCCACGAACGCCTCGATGGTCTATCGCAGCGCCACCGGCGGCAAGGGCGACCCGGCCGTCCTGAAGCGCCTGCAGGAGCAGGCCGCGGCCTACGCCATCGCCTCCGCCCTGCCGTAGGGTGCTAGATTGAAAACTTGGTATGGAATCGCCTCGCGTGCTCATTGTGGGCTCTGGCGGTCACGCGAAGGTGATCGCCGACATTTTGGAATCGGGCGGGGCGTATGCGATCGCGGGCTTCACCAGCCTCGCGCCCGACGAGCAGCTGTTCGATTATCCCCGCCTCGGCGACGATACCGAACTTGACGCCATCTTCGCCGCCGGCATCCGCCACGCCTTCGTCGCCATCGGCGCCAACCGTGCGCGCCGCCGCCTCATCGAAGCCGTCCGTGCCGCCGGCTTCGATCTCGTCAACGCCGTCAGCCCCCACGCCGCCGTCTCCCGCCGCGCCCGCCTCGGCCGCGGCGTCGCCGTCATGCCCGGCGCCGTCATCAACGCCGACACCGAAATCGCCGACGGCGCCATCGTCAACACCGGCGCCACCGTCGACCACGACTGCCGCATCGGCCCCTGCGCCCACCTTGCTCCCGGCGTCCATGTCGCCGGCACCGTCTCCATCGGCGAAGGCGCCTTCCTCGGCGCCGGCTGCGCCGTCATCCCCGGCATTCAAATCGGCGCGTGGGTCACCGTCGGCGCCGGCGGCGCCGTCGTCTCCGACCTTCCCGAAGGAGTGAAGGCCGTCGGCGTACCGGCCAAACGCTACCTATGAAGGTGATCGTCGCCAGCTCCGTGGTCCCGTTCCTCTACGGCGGCTACACGGTCATCGTCGACTCGCTCGTCGACCGCCTCCGCGCCGAGGGCCATACCGTCGAAAAAATGCTCTTCCCCTTCTCCTCGAAGTGGGACGAACTGCTCGAGCAGATGCTCGCCTTCCGCCTCATGGACCTGAGCCAGCACGGCGACCGCCTCATCACCGTCCGCTTCCCCAGCTACCTGCTCCAGCACCCCAATAAAACCGTGTGGTTCATCCACCACCATCGCGGCGCCTACGACCTCTGGGGCACCGAATACCAGGACATCCCCATGACCCCCGAAGGCGTCCGCGTGCGCGACTCCATCCGCAACGCCGACGCCGCCGCGCTCGCCGAGTGCCGCCCCGTCTTCGCCAATTCCGAAGTCGTCGCCGGCCGCCTGAAGCAGTTCACCGGCGTCTCCGCCGACGTCCTCTATACCCCGCTCCCCTGCGCCGCGGCCTACCTTTGCGCCGCCCACGGCGACTACATTCTCTACCTCAACCGCCTGGTCCACCACAAACGCCAGTGGCTCGCCATCGAAGCCATGCGCCACGTCGAAACCGGCGTCCGCCTCGTCATCGCCGGCAAGCCAGACCCCGACGCGCTCCCCTACCTCGCCGAGCTCCACGCCCTCGTCGACAAGCACAACCTCCACGACCGCGTCACCATCCTCGCCGACTGGCTGCCCGAGGATCGCAAGGTCGAAATGTTCGCCGAATGCCTCGCCGGCGCCTATTTCCCGCTCGACGAGGACTCCTACGGCTACCCCAGCCTCGAAGCCCACTGCTCCGGCAAAGCCGTCATCACCACGGCCGATTCCGGCGGCACGCTCGAACTCATCAACGACGGCGAAAACGGCTTCGTCACCGCGCCCGACCCGCCCGCCATCGCCCGCGCCATGGACGCCCTCTACCGCGACCGCGCCCTCGCCCGCGCCATGGGCGAAGCCGGCCGCACCCGCATGGACGCCCTCGGCATCGGCTGGGAACACGTCACGCGGAGGCTCCTCGCGTGAAGATCCTCGTCGCCAACAACTGCGTCCCCTTCGTCCACGGCGGCGCCGAACACCTCGCCGACGCCCTCACCGAAAAGCTCAATGAATTCGGCCATCAGGCCACGCTCTTCCGCATCCCCTTCCGCTGGGAGCCGCCCGAAAAGGTGCTCGAAAGCATCCTCGCCAGCCGCCTCCTCCGCCTGCCCAACGTCGACCGCGTCATCGCCTTCAAGTTCCCCGCCTACTACCTCCCGCACGACAACAAGGTGCTGTGGATGGTCCACCAGTTCCGCCAAGTCTACGACCTCTGGGGAACCCCCTACCAGGGCATGGCGGAGACGCCGGAAAACCTCGCCATCCGCCAGTCGATCATCGAGGCCGACAACGCCTTCCTCCCCGAAGCCCGCAAGATCTACACCAACTCCGCCGTCACCTCCGGCCGCCTGAAGAAGTTCAACAACATCGACAGCGAAGTGCTCTATCCGCCGCTGCTCGACACCAGCCACTTCCGCCCCGGCCCCTTCGGCGACGCCGTCTTCTGCGCCGGCCGCGTCACCGCGTCCAAGCGCCAGCACCTGCTGATCGAAGCCATGGCCCACGTCAAAACCGGCGTCAAACTCATCATCGCCGGCAAGACCGAGGACCCCGCCGACGCCGCCCGCATCGACGCTCTCCTCCGCCAGCCCGCCATCGCCGCCCGCGTCACCTTCGTCAACCGCTTCATCAGCGAGCAGGAGAAGGCCGAGTGGTTCGCCAACTCCCTCGGCGCGGCCTACATTCCCTACGACGAGGACTCCTACGGCTACGTCACCATGGAGGCCTTCCACTCGCGCAAACCCGTCATCACCACCACCGATTCCGGCGGTATTCTTTCGGTGGTCAAGGACGGCGAAACCGGCTACGTCGCCGCGCCCGACGCGCGGTCGCTCGCCGCCGCCATGGACAAGCTCTTCGCCGACAAGCCCCGCGCCGAACGCCTCGGCCAGGCCGGCTACGATCTCGCCCTCAGCATGAACCTGACGTGGGACCACGTCGTGCGCGTGCTGACGGCCGGCTAACTCCCCGTCCGCGGCGTGAAGAACAGCTTCGCCGTCTCCGCCGCCACCGTCGCCGGCAGCTTCATCCCCGGCGTCACGCGCATCCGCCGCATCTCCTCGCTCAGCCGCCCGGCCAGCGCGAACACCGGCCGCGCATGCCGCACCTCCCACGCGAACCGCAGCACCTCTTTCGCGTAGCTGTCGGCGCGGAACGTTGCCGCCGCGTACTCCCGCGCCCGCGCTCCCATCGCCGCGCGCGCGCCCGCGTCGAGCAGCTCCGTCAACGCCGCCCGCAGCCCCTCCTGCTCCCGCCGCGGGTCCACCTTCCGCACCGCGTCGCCCGGCAGCTCGGCGTAGAATCCGGTGTCGGAAACCACCACCGGCTTGCCGTACAGCATCTCTTCGATCACCGACGCCGACGCACCTTCGATCGCCGGATACCGCAGATTCACGCACACGTCCGCCTGCGTCAGGCACGTCTCCAACTGCTCCTGCGACACGTAGCCCAGAAAATCCACGCGCCCCTGCAGCCGGTATTTCTCCACCGCCGCGTCCAGCCGCTTCCGGTAGTTCGGGTCGCACGGCCCGGCCATCACGAAGTGATACTTCGCCGCCAGCGCCGGCGTCGAGCCAATCGCCTCGATCGTCGCCTCCAGCCGCTTGTTCGCGTTGCCGTGGCCCACCGTCAGCAACAGTACGCGGTCCTCCGGCACGCCGAGCGACGCCCGCGTCCCCGCCGCCGGAGCCGCCGGAATCTCATACGGCAGCGGAATCTTCACGGCCGGCGCCGAAGCCGCCGCGCGCACTTTTTCCAGCAGAAAATCCGAGTGCGCGATCACGCCCTGCGCCCCCCGCATCACCCGCTCGAACAGCGGAAACCGCGTCACCTCGTCCGTCTCCCACACCGGCTTGCCGCGCAGCGAACGCTCCGCCGCCTCCGCCCCCGCCGCGCCGTACAGCCGCCGCATCTCTTCGCGATACAGCCCCGTCTCCCGCATCTCTTCCAGGTACAGCGCCGCGAAGAAGTGATGCATCACGAAATCGTGCAGCACCACCACGCCCGGATACTGCGCCGCCACCTGGTGGATCTCGCGGTGGAACGGCAGGTGGTTGCCGTAGTTGTAGAGGATCAGGTCGAACTGCGCCAGCCGCGCCAGAGCCGGGTCGGAGCCGTCGCGGAAATACGTCACCCGCGCCTCGACGGGATGCAGCTCGCCGGTCGACGCGTGCCACACCTCGACGTCGGCCAGCTTCGCCAACTCCCGCGCAATCGACGCCCCCGCGCGCCCGATCGCGCTCTTTACCGACAGCGGCGTGAACCACGCGACCCGCATCGCCCCGTTACGCTCCGCACAGCCGGCGCATCTCACCGGCAATATAGGCTACGTCTTCCTCGGTCAGCAGCGCATGCGTCGGCAGGCTGATCCCGTTCGCCGCCAGCCGGTCGGCCACCGGGTAGTGCGCGTCCGCCTCGAAGTACGGCGGCATCGCGTGCATCGGATAAAACACCGGCCGGGTCTCGACGCCCGCCGCGTCCAGCCCCGCCATGAACTCGTCGCGCGACAGCCGCACGCGCTCCGTCAGCACGACGGAATAGATCCAGTACACGTGGTGCGCCCACGGCTCTTCCACCGGCAGCGTGACGAACTCCCGCAGCGGCGCCAGATGCCGGTCATACCACGCCGCCACCTCCCGCCGCCGCCCCAGATGGAAAGCGGCCTGTTCCAGTTGCCCCAGCCCGATCGCCGCCTGAATATTCGTCATCCGGTAGTTGAAGCCGATGGTCTCGAACCAGTACCGCCGCGCCGGATTCATCCCCTGCCCGCGGTAGAGCCGCACCTTGTCCCGCAGCGCCTCGTCCCGCATCGTCACCATGCCGCCCTCGCCCGTGGTGAGGATCTTGTTGCCGAAAAACGAGAACGAGCCGATCTCGGTGAGCCCGCCAACCTTCCGGCCCTTATACAGCGCCCCGTGCGCCTCCGCCGCGTCTTCCACCACCCACAGATTGTGCCGCCGCGCGATCTCGAGAATCGGATCCATATCCGCCGCGTGCCCGTACAGGTGGACCACGATGATCCCCCGCGTCCGCGGCGTAATCTTCTCCTCGATCTTCGCCGGGTCGATGTTCATCGTCCGCGGCTCGGAATCCACCATCACCGGCCGCGCCCCGCAGTAGTGCACCGCGTTGGCCGTCGCGATGAAGGTGAGCGTCGGAATCAGCACCTCGTCGCCCGGCTGCACGTTCATTCCCAGCAGCGCCAGGTGCAGCGCGGAGGTGCCGTTATTGGCCGCGACGGCGTGCTCCACGTCCACAAACCGCGCGAACTCCCCTTCAAACTCCGGAATAAATCGCCCGATCGACGACACCCAGCTCGTATCCAGGCACTCTTCGACGTACTTCTTCTCGTTGCCGGCAAAGACCGGACACGCGACCGGGATACGCTTCTTCGGGTTTTCGGGGGAGGCCATTCCTTAGTGGGGCTTGCCTGGCGCGGATCGCGTGAGTAAAAGATTCCAACTGATACAGTGGATCAACTCTTCGTGTTCGACCGGAAGGAGCTCGCCCGTTACGTCCTCCACCCGGCGAAGAGTGAATCCGCCGGCGGTCAGGTCATTCACCCATTGTAGCGGGTCCACTCCGGCGCGCCGCAAATGTTCGGGAGCGAACTCGAAGAACACCCGCACGCCCGGATGCCGGTCGAAAAGCTTCGCCATCCCGCGCAGAATGCCCGGCTCGGCGCCCTCGGCGTCGATCTTGACCAGGTCCAGCCGCGCCTCCTCCCCGAGCACCGCGTCCAGCGTCCGCGTCCGCACCGCCATCCGCTCCCCGCCCGTCTCCGCGCCGAAAAGCGTGTTGTGCCCCGAGTTCGCCGCGTACACCGTCAGCTCCGCCGTGCCCTCTTCCCCCGCGATTGCGATCGGATGCAGGAACACCGAACCCGACTCCAGAAACCCGTTCACCTGAATGTTGTCTTTCAGGATCTGGAACGTGCGCGGCGACGGTTCGAACGCGTGCACCCGCCCGTTGCCGGCCAGCACCCGCAGCGCCGTCAGCGAGTAGATCCCGATGTGCGCGCCGACGTCGGCGAAGGTCATCCCCGGCCGCAGCAGGCTCGCGAACAGCCGCAGCATTCCGGGCTCCGGCAGCCC
>CAYMTH010000113.1:0-8510 GCA_964393235.1 uncultured Solibacteraceae bacterium
CAAGGACTCGGCGAATGGTGGCGGCATCCCCTTCGCTGCCGGCGTCGATCAGGAGCACGCCCGCCGAGGAGCGGAGGGCGTAGACGTGGCAGTCGTAGCGGCTGCTTAAACCGAACTGCCGGCTGCCGACGACATAGAGCCAGGGAGTTACGCGCATGTTACTCGTAAAACCAGTTGAGCGGAAGCTGCTTCATGCGGAGCGCCCAGCCGCCGTTGGCGCCGACGTAGTAGCTCAACAGGGCCGAATCGCGGAGCCATTCGATGGAGGTGTAGGCGTAGGTCTCGCCCTCGACCTGATCGACCACTTTGACGTGGCGCCAGGTGATGCCCTCGTCGATCGAGACGGCGGCCGAGAGCGGGGTGCGCTGTTTGAGGGAGGTGTTCCAGACGAGGACGAGGTCGCCGGTTCTGGGATGGCGTTTGATGGATTGCGGCGAGAGGGGGGAGTCGAGCTCGGCGATGGGCTTCAACTCGGAGAAGGTTTTGCCCTTGTCGCGGGAGTAGGCGCGGTAGATGCGGCCGAGGTCGGTGCGGACCCAGAGCATGACGCGGCCGTCGCGGAGTTCGATGACGCCGGGTTCCTGCGCGCCGGCTTTGGATTGGGGCAGGTCGAGGATGGTGTCCGAGGGCTTCCAGGTGGCGCCTTCATCGTCGGAGTAGTAGACGCGGGAGCGGATGTGGCGGTCGACCCGGTAGTCCGAGGTGAAGAAGAGCGGCATCAGGATGCGGCCGGATTTGAGCTGAATGGCGCGGTCGTGATTGAAGCCGGTGTAGGAGGGGGAGGGGGTGATGGGGAGCGGGACGGGTTCGGAAAACGACTTGGCGTCATCCTTCGAGATACGGACGAAGGGGGCGGCATCGGCCTCGGAGTTTTTGCGGCAGAAGAGGAAAAGGATCTTGCCGGACTTGAGGCGCAGGAGGTCCGGCTCCATGACGTTCATTTTGCCGATGTTTTCCTGGAGAGTGAAGCGTTCGCCCCACGTTTTGCCCTGGTCGGAGGAGATGCGGGCGGACAGGCGCGCCGAGGCCCAGTCGGACTTGCCGTCGCCGATGAATTCGGTCCAGGCGAAGAGAATGCGGCCGTCGCGGAGGACGACGGCGTCGGCCTCAGAGTTGCGCATGTTGCCGGGGACAGCGGGAGCAAATTCGGCCGCGGCGGCGGTGAGGGCGAGGGCGGCGAGGGCGAGTTTCATAGGCCGCGGACCCGGGCGAGGGTCTGGTCGATTTCGGCGTCGCCATGGGCGGCGGAGAGGTACCAACGGCCGTCGGGGAGGGCGAGCACGCCGGAATCGAGCAGGGCGAGGAGGAAATCGGCGTAGAGGGCCTTGTTGGTGGCGAGGGTGTCGCGGTATTCGTGGGGCGTTTCGGGCTGGAAATGCACCTGGAAGACGGCGCCTTCGCCGGTGGTGACCACCGGAACGCCTTTGGCGCGGAGGGCCTCTTCGAGCCCCGCGCGGAGGCTGCGGCCGTTGCGGTCGAGGCGAGCGGAGACCTCGGGGGTCAACTGGTGCATGGTGGCGACGGCGGCGGCGAGGGCGATGGGGTTGCCGTTGAGCGTGCCGGCGTGGACGACGCGGCCTTCGGCGATGGCGCTCATGTACTGGTCGCGGCCGGCGAGGACGGAGAGCGGGAGGCCGCCGCCGCAGGCCTTGGCGAACGTCGCGAGGTCCGGGGTGACGCCGTAGTACTGCTGGCCGCCGCCGAGGGCGAGGCGGAAGCCGGTGATGACTTCGTCGAAGATGAGCAGGGCGCCTTCGGCGGTGGCTTTTTCGCGGAGGTACTGGAGGAAGCCGTCCTCGGGCGGAAGGCAGCCGGAGTTGCAGAGCATGGGCTCGCAGATGATGGCGGAGATTTCGCCGGCGTGGGCGGCGAAAGCGGCGTCGACCGAGGCGCGGTTGTTCCAGCGGGCGACGACGGCGCCGGACCACGGGCGCTGGCCGGTGCCGACGGGGATGGGCGACATGGAGCCGCAGTCGGCGGCGGCGGGCTTGTAGGAGACGAGAACGGAATCGTCCCAGCCGTGGTAGTGGCCTTCGAACTTGAGGTAGAGATTGCGGCCGGTGACGCCGCGGGCGAGGCGGAGGGCGACCTGGACGATTTCGGTGCCGGAGTTGGCGAAGGCGACCTTGTCGGCGCAGGGGATGGCGGCGCAGAGGAGCTCGGCGGCCTCGTACTCGAGCTTGTGCTGGGCGCCGAAGGTGTGGCCCTTGGGCAGTTGGGCGGCGATGGCCTCGTTGACGGCGGCGGGGGCGTGGCCGAGGATGAGCGGGCCCCAGGCGAGGGTGTAGTCGACGAAACGGTTGCCGTCGAGGTCGGTGATCCAGGCGCCCTCGCCGTGAGAGTAGAACATCGGGTAGGGCTTAGCCGAGCGGCGGAGCGCCGTGGAGACGCCGCCGGCGAGCGATTTCTGGCTGCGTTCGTAGGCCGCGAGAGAGGCGGGGGTGTTGGCGCGGATGCGGGCCTCGCGCGCTGCCGTCTGAAAGTCGTAATGGGTCATTCTTCGTCCGCTAAAAGGAATAGGGTATCGCCCTTTTCCACGATTGGCATCTCGTGGGTGAGGGCGACGGTGCCGGCGCGAGGGGCGGCGTAGGTTTCGAGGGTCTGGCCGAGGGGGTCGACGAGGCGGCCGAGGGGCTGGCCGGCCTGCACTTTGTCGAGCAGGCGGGTTTCGAGGATGAGGAAGCCGTCGTGGCCGGCGGCGAGGCCGTCGTCGGTGTTGCCGACGCCGGAGAGGCGGCGGGGCGGGTGGGGGATGTCGGGCGAGCCGGGCAGCATGCCGAGGTGGCGGAGGATGTTGACGATGCCGCGGCGGCACATGGCGAGATCGTCCGGGGCGATGCGGCCGGCGCCCCAGGCCTCGGTGTAGAGGAAGGGGATGTTTTCGGCGTGGGCGACGGAGATGGTGCGGCCGGGCTCGATGACGGGATGGCCCCAGATGACGGGGGCGCCGAAGGCCTCGGCGGCGGCGCGGCCGCGGGGGTCGAAGGAGGCGTAGCCGGCCATGGAGGGCATGGCGAAGCGGACGCCGCCGGAGTGGAGATCGAGATAGAAATCCGCCTTGCGGATGACGTTTTCGGCCAGGACGTGGGCGATGCGCTCGCTGATGGAGCCGGCGGGGTTGCCGGGGAAGACGCGGGCGAGGTTGAGGTTGTCGATGGGGCTCAGGCGGCGGACGGCGCGGTGGGCGGGGGGATTGACGATGGGGACGGCGAGGAGCGTGCCGCGGAGCTGGGCGGCGTCGAGGGTCTCGACGGTTTCAAAGATCGCGCGGACGCCTTCGTACTCGTCGCCGTGGACGCCGGCGGTGACGGCGAGCGTGGGGCCGGGGGCGGCGCCGGTGACGGTGAGCAGCGGGAGTTGAACGTCGGAGGAGACGGCGAGCCAGCGGCGGTCGATCATGCCGTCTGCTCGTGCGTGTGGAGGACGACGCCGCGGACGTCGCGGTGCTGGAGGCGGAGCGACGGGCTGCCGCCGGCGCGGTTGACCTCGATGGAGAGGTAGCCGCCGGCGACGCGGTGGAAGCGGTGCATCTGCCTGTTGAGGCCGGGGGTGCCGCCGGCGTGTTCGTCGGAGGCGGCGCCGCAGCCGAACTCGTGGAGGCCGAACTCGGGGTCGACGGAGTGGTACTGCCAGTGACGGTCGCCGCAGACGGAGAGGACGTTGGGGCCGATTTCGTTCTTCAGGAACTGGCGGATTTCGCGGCTTTCGTGGGTGAAACCGATGTTGGCGTGGTTGTCGTTTTTCGACTGGCGGTCGGGGCCGACGATGGGGTTGGGGTTGACGAGGATTTTGAACGTGGCGGTGGAGGCCTTGAGCGACTGCATGAGCCAGCGTTTCTGTTCGGCGCCCCAGATGGATTTCTGCGGGCCGTCGGGGTCGTCGTTGGGGGTGCGGTAGTCGCGGGAGTCGGGAAGCCAGAGTTCGAGGTCGCGGCCGACGCGGACGGTGCGGTACATGGGGCGGGCGGCGTCGGGGGCGGGCACTTGTTCGCGGAAGATGCGCTGGCCCTGGGCGAAGGTGAAGGGACGCATCTTCTTGACGGTTTTGTCGGCGTCGGTGATGGTGGGCCAGGCGTCGTTGGAATAGACGTCGTGGTCGTCTTTCTGCCAGTAGCCGCCGACGTGGCGGAGGCAGTCGACGAGGGTGGCGAGGCTGTACATGCGCTGCCAGTGGTAGCGGGCGACGGCCTCGGAGTTGGCGATGGGGTCTTCGTTGTCGTAGTAGACGTTGTCGCCGCAGGAGAGGAGGAAGTGGGGGTTGTCGCGGCGGATGCTTTCGTAGATGTGGAAGCCGTCGGGGCGGTCCATGTGGGCGTACATCTGACAGCTGAGGAGGGCGATGCGGACGGCGGTGGGCGTGGCGGTTTTGGGGAGGGTGCGGAAGGCGCCGGTGAGTTCGCCGTCGGTGCGGGCGTTGCGGGCGGCGCGGGTTTCGATTTGGAACTTGTAGGCGGAATCGGGACGGAGGCCGGAGAGGGTGGCCTGGGCGGCGAAGTCGGCGGCGGGGTCGGCGGGGAGCCAGGGGGTGGCGCCGCGGGTGGGGCCGTCGAAGACGACGCGGAGATAGCCGGGGGCGCCGGCGGCGGAGCCTTCGAGGGTGTCGATGCGGGTGTCGGCGGGGAGGAGTTTGGCGTCCTTGCCCTGGCCCTTGCGGACGATGCCGTTGGCGAGGCGGGCGGAGGCGGCGGTGCGGCGCATCCAGACGCGGGCGGAATCGGGCGTCATCTCGCCGATCTTGCAGCCGGTGGCCTGGCGCGTCTCGCCCGGCTGGGCGGCGGCGTAGGCGGGCGTGAGGAGGCCGAGGGCGAGCAACTGGCGGCGGCTGTATCCGGTGTCCTGCATTTGAGGTTCAGGCTATCATGCAGGGCATGAGAGAGACATTGGTCAACAAAAGAGCGGTGGTGACGGGCGGGACGCGGGGGATCGGGCGGGCGATCGTGGAGGCGCTGCTGGCCGAAGGGGCGGCAGTGACGCTGTGCGGGCGGACGGCGGAATCGACGGCGGCGGCGCTGGCGGAGTTGGGCGGGGGGCGGGTCTACGGGATGGCGGCCGACGTGACGCGGGAGGAGGAGGTGGCGGCGCTGTTCCGGCTGGCGGAGGAGAAGATGGGGGGCGTCGATATTCTGGTGGCGAATGCGGGGATCGGTGTATTCAAGCCGGCCGGGGATTTGACGCTCGATGACTGGAAACGGACGATCGACATTAATTTGACGGGGGCGTTTCTCTGTTCGCGGGAGGCGATCGGGGCGATGAAGCGGGCCGGGGGCGGGTTTATCGTGCACGTGAGCAGCCTGGCGGGGCGGAATCCGTTTGCGGGCGGGTCGGCGTACAACGCGTCGAAGTTCGGGTTGAACGGGATGAGCGAGGCGATGATGCTCGATCACCGGCACGACCGGATCCGGGTGACCACGATCATGCCGGGGAGCGTGGATACGGACTTCTCGCCGCGGTCGGCGGGGGGGCCGTCGGAGTGGAAGATCGCGCCGGGGGACGTGGCGGAGATGGTGATCGCGGTGCTTGCGATGCCGGAGCGGACGCTGGTGAGCCGGGTGGAGATGCGGCCTTCGCGGCCGCCGAAATAGGGGTCGGAATAATCCGGGGAGGGAGGAACGGAAATCGGCACGCGGATTGCTCAGAGAAGTGGCGAAAGGGGCGAAGAGATGTAGAGGAGGTACGAGAGATGACGCGATGGCTGGGAGACAAGAAAGAACCGGAGAAGCGGGAGGGGCGCAGTTCCGGTAGCCGGGCCACGCGGATGAATGCCATCGCGGGACAGTGGCAGATGTGGCCGCCTCCCGGCAACGAATCGCAAAGGAGTCAAAGCGCGATGTCGCCAAACGTGGAATTGGAAACGGCCGGGTGTCTGCCGGTGGCGCTCGACCCGTCACGAACGGGACGGGAAGCCGAGTCATTGGAGTTCAGTTTGCGGCGAATGGTGGTCGGCCAGCCGGACGCGATCGACCAGATCGTCAACATCTATCAGATGCATTTGACGGGGATGAACCCGCCGGGACGGCCGGTGGGCAACTTCCTGTTCTTAGGGCCGACAGGGACGGGCAAGACCCGGATCGTCGAGGCGACGGCGGAGGCGCTGGTGGGCAATCCACGCGCGGTCATCAAAGTGGACTGCGCGGAGTTTCAGCATTCGCACGAGATCGCGAAGCTGATCGGCTCGCCGCCCGGATACCTGGGCCATCGGGAGACGCATCCGCTACTGAGCCAGGAAGTGATCAATCAGTATCATACGGACCGAGTGAAGGTGAGCTTCGTACTGTTCGACGAGATCGAAAAGGCGTCGGATTCGTTGTGGAACCTGCTGCTCGGCATCCTGGACAAAGGGACGCTGACGCTGGGTGACAACCGGAAGGTGGACTTCTCGCGGACAATGATTTTCCTGACGTCGAACCTGGGCGCAAACGAGATGAGTTCCATTCTGAACCCCAAAATGGGATTCGGGTTAGGATCGCTGGCGGCGGCGGTGGCCAGCGGCGGGGATGTGGACGAAAAGAGCGCGGCCAAGATTGCCCGGACCGGGACGGAGGCGGCGCGGAAGAAGTTCACGCCTGAGTTCATGAACCGGTTGGACAAGGTGGTGGTGTTCCAGCCGCTGGGATCGGCCGAGATCCGCAAGATCCTCGACATCGAGTTGCGGCTGGTGCAGCAACGGATCTTCAATGCCTCAGCCGAGCGTGCGTTTGTCTTTCGTGCGAATGACAAGGCGAAGGATTTCATCCTCACTCATGGAACCGACGCGCGGTACGGGGCGCGGCATCTGAAGCGGGCGATCGAACGTCTGCTGGTGCAGCCGATGTCGAACCTGATCGCGACCGGACAGGTACGGCCCGGCGACCTGGTGGCAGTCGGTGTCGACAACGGAGAACTGCGGTTCCGCCGGGAAGCCGAGGGGATGTCGCCGGCGGCGATGGTCGAATACGGCGATGTCGGACTGATGCTGCCTCCGGCGGCGGCGACGGCGACGGCAATGTGCGACAGTACGCGGGGTCAGATCGCGCGCACGACACGGCGGAATTAAGAATCCAGTATCAGGCGGGATGCTAAAGTGAAAGGAGCAGTTTCGAAAGGAGACTGGTCCTCTGAAAACTTCGGAAATCGTACGGGCATGGGGCAAAATTCTGCGAGGTCAGGCGCCGTCCCTGTCCATTGAAGTCACGCGAGAATGTCCACTGCGTTGTCCGGGGTGTTACGCCTACGATGAGAATCATCTGGGCGGAGAAACAACATTACGCCAACTCCGGGACCGCAAGGGGCAGGAACTCATCGACGGCGTCATGGAGATCGTCGAGGCCGAGATGCCGTTGCATCTCTCGATCGTCGGCGGCGACCCGCTGGTGCGTTACCGGGAGATGGAAACGCTCATCCCGATGATCCTGGCCAAGGGCGTCCACATCCAGCTGGTTACCAGCGCGTTCCGGGTTCTGCCGGAGTCCTGGGCGAACCTGCCGGGGCTGAACGTAGTCGTTTCGATTGACGGTTTGCAGCCCGAGCACGACGTGCGGCGCGCCCCGGCCACGTATGACCGGATCCTGAAGAACATCGCCGGCCAGAACGTGACCGTGCACTGTACCATTACGGCACAGATGATGAAACGCGACGGCTATCTGGAGGAGTTTCTGCAGTTCTGGACGCCCCGGCCGGAGATCAAGCGCGTGTGGTTCTCCATCTTCACGCCGCAGATCGGCGACGTGATGCCGGAGATCCTGACCCGCCAGGAGCGGGAAAAGGCCGTGGCCGACATGTTGCGGCTGAAGCCGATCTACCCGAAGCTCGACATGCATCCGAAGATGATTGCCGAGTATCTGACGCCGCCCACCTCGCCCGACACCTGCATCTTCTCGCAGACCACCAAGAACATCTCGGCGGACCTCACCACGGGCATTTCGCCCTGCCAGTTCGGCGGCAACCCGGACTGCGGGCAGTGCGGTTGCGCGGCGTCGGCCGGATTGAAGGCCATCGCGGACCACAAGCTCGGCGGGCTGATTCCGATCAACCCGATCTTCCGCGCCTCGATCGCCATCGGCCGCATGATCGCGGGCGAACAGCCACAGCAGCAGCCGGCCAAGGCCGACTTCCCGATCATCCAGTAGCGGCTACTTCGCCTTCTCGCCCACCCAATCCCGGGCGCGCCGCAGCGCGCCCTTCACCTTCTTCTTCGACACCGAAAGCGCGTCGCCGGTCTCGTCCTGCGCCCGCTCCAGACCGCCGAGCGCCGAGTTGCCGCCGAGAATCACCGATTGAACCGGCAGCTTCGCCGGGTCGAGCGAGACGACGCCCTTCCGGTCGATCTGCGCGATCAGCGGCGCACTGAACTCCGGCTTCATCTTGGGCTCGAACGGGAACAGCTTCGACGCGGTCCAGAGCGCGCCGGTAAGCGGCCGGCCCGCCTCGCCCACATTGATAACCGGAGCATAGGGCATCTCGCGCGTTGCAGGCTTGCACCGGTCGCCGCCGCATCCGCGCGCTCCGCTGTGGAGCGCATGTGCAGGTCCGCCA
>CAYMTH010000113.1:8520-10532 GCA_964393235.1 uncultured Solibacteraceae bacterium
CCCCGCGAGCACTTCGACTGACTCAGAAACGACCCGTGCTTGGCCTCGGAGATCCACACGTTCGCGCCACGCTCCTCGGCGTGCAGGGTCCTGGCCCGCGCGCCGTGCCCGGCGTCGCACACGGTGTCCTGGTGGGCGGCGGCGAACCAGAATTGGGCTCGCCCGCCACGGACCAGGACGCTCACGTGTTCCACATCCCACGGATGGGACAGGCGGCCGCAGTCGACCGCCCAGAGGTGGTAATAATGCAACTCGACGGCGTCTCCGTTCGGAAACGCCTGTCCGTAAATGGCCGGAAGCGCGGCGGGCTCGACGACAGGATCGGGCACACCCGCGCGCAAGACGACCGGCAGCCCGCCGCAATCGGTCGGGCTCACGAAGAAGCGCGGCCGGAACAGCGCAAGCAGCCGGTCCTCCTCGGCGTCATCCAGCCCGTCACGGTCGAAATCGGCCGCGAACAGCACAGGAAGCAGCAGCAGGAGGACCAGCGCCCGCACGTAACCCTCTAGCGGCCGGTTTTGCGCGGTCCGCGGAAGTTCTTCGAGCCGAACGAGGAGCCGCCGCGGAACTTGCCCTTGAACCCGCCGCCGGGCGAACCGGCATTGGACGACCACGAGGGCGGCTGCGACTTCGCCTTGCGCCGGGGCGCGGGCTGCACCGCGGGCGGGACGATCGGGCGGTCGGCGAACTGCGGCAGCGGCTCGGGCAGCGGTTCGATCTCCGTCACGGTCTGACGGACCAGCTGCACGTTGAGCGCGCGTTCGATCTTGCGGATCTCGTTGCGCTCCTGGCGGGTGCCGAAGGTGTGCGCGACGCCGCGCGAACCGGCGCGGCCGGTACGGCCCACGCGGTGGATGAAGTCCTCGGGAACCATCGGCAGGTCGTAGTTGACGACGTGCGAGATGCCGTCGACGTCGATGCCGCGGGCGGCGACGTCGGTGGCCACCAGGACGCGGTAGTCGCCCTGCTGGAAGCCGGCGAGCGCGCGGTTGCGCTGGCCCTGCGTGCGGTCGCCGTGGATCGACGTCGTCTTCACGCCGATGCGCGACAGGCGCTTGGCGAGCTTCTCGACGCCGTGGCGCGTGCGGGCGAAGACGAGGAACGACCCGTCCTGATTGCGGATCATGTGGTGCAGCAGTTCCACCTTGCGGTCGTGCTCCACTTCGTACAGGTGCAGGTCGACGTTTTCGGTCGGCTTGGTGGTCGGCCCGAGCGCGATGCGCACCGGATCCTTCAGGTGCTGGGCGATCAGCTTCGACGCGGCCGGTTCGATCGTCGCCGAGAAGAACAGCGTCTGCCGGTCCTTCGGCACCTGGCTGAGAATCTGATGCAGCGCGGGCAGGAAGCCCATGTCGAGCATGCGGTCGCCTTCGTCGAGGATGACGTGGGAGACCTGGCCGAGGTTGACCAGCTTGCGGTCGAGGAAGTCGCACAGGCGGCCGGGCGTGGCGATGATCACCTGGGCGCCGCGGCGGATGGCGTTCAACTGCGCGCCTTCGGCCATGCCGCCGACGACGGTCGCGGCGCGGAAGCCGGTGCCGATGGCGATCTCTTCAAATTCGCGGGCGATCTGGATGGCCAGTTCGCGGGTGGGGCTGAGGATGACGGCGCGGGGTCCGGCGGGCTTGCCGGCCGGGGCCGGCTGGCGGAGCATCGTTTCGATCAGGGGGAGGCAGAAGGCCAGCGTTTTGCCCGTGCCGGTCTGCGCGGTCGCGACCAGGTCGCGCCCGGTCAGCGCGGTGGGGATGGCTTTCGATTGGACGGGCGTAGGCACAGCATAGCCCTTCTTATTCAGATTGCCCAGGAGAACCGTGGACAACGGCAGTTCAGAAAAGTGATTCATTGAGATGTTTTGAAAAGGCGAAGTCAGATCAACGATCCAACTGTCGGCCTCGCAAAACGTATAGGCGAGGAGGGAATGCGGGAACGGGGTTGACTTCTTACTGGCTGTCAGTATAACACAGAAGGACACCACAACCGGGTGGTAGAACCTATGAAACTCCTATTCCTTC
>CAYMTH010000114.1:0-10518 GCA_964393235.1 uncultured Solibacteraceae bacterium
CTCCGGCGGCGCGAAGAAACTCCCCAACTCCCGCCGCGTCCCCGTCTGCGTGTCGAACAGATACACGTTCTGGTTCCGGCTCTTGTCCGGATACGTGTCGTTCAGAATCCACCGGTTCCCCGTCTTCGGCACATAGGTGCAGTGCCCGTTCACGGTCATCACGTCCGGCCCCACCGCTTCCACCTGCTCCGTCTTGTCCCGGTACAGATAGAACTTGTCCCCCTGCGATGGATGCCACGCCCACGCCAGAATATGCTGCGGATCCCGCCATACGAAGTGCGACGTCTTCCCGTGCGGGTCGGTGATGTACAGGTCCTTCCCGTTCGCGTCGGCCGTGAACAGCCGCGTCGAAAAGCTCCGCCCCTCCTTGTCCCCGCGCCACCGGTGCAGGAAGATGAACCGCTTCCCGTCCGGACTGATCAGCAGGTGGTTGAACCAGTGCTTGGCGCCCTTCGAATACCCGCCCGGATACGGGATCCGCGCCGCGTCTGCCACGCTCACCAGCAGCGTCCGCTTCCCCGTCGCCAGGTCGACTTTCCAGATGCCCACGTCCTCCGGGGTCAGCACGTTCGCATTCGGGTCCGGCACGCCCGCATACCCGTACCCCGGCCGCACGTCGTTCAGCCGCCGGAAGTCGCACGTGATGCCCCACTTCCCGTCCGGGCTCAGCGTGTACACCGGCGACGGAATCGTCCGCTTCTTCCCCGTCTTCACGTTTACGATATGGCTGACGAACTCCCCGTCCACCCGGTCGTTCCACAGCACGTCGGTCTTCGATCCCGGCACCCACTGCAGCATGCACCCCTGCTGCCAGTTCCACGCCTTCGTCGCGCCCAGCTCCACCCACCGGTCCCCGTCGCCCGTGTCCACCATCCCCACCCGGATCTCGTCCTCCGCCCGCGGCGACCGCCCCTCGAACCGCACCTGGTTCCCCAAAACGTACCGCCCCGCCGGGTCGAACTGCAGCTTGTCGTAGTACCCGAACCAGTGAAACGCCGGCCCCTTCGTCAACGCCCGCACCGGCGCCGCTCCCTTCGCCAGCAATCCCAACGATCCCAACAATCCGCGTCTCGACAGTAGCGCCATAATAGCCACTAGTGAATCAGATTTCCCCGCCGCTTGCCTGCTGGCGAATCGACTCCCCCGTCGGCCCCCTCGTCCTCGCCGGCACCAGCGACGCCCTCCACATCATCCGCTTCCACGGCCGCCAGGACGAGTCCTGGATCGTCGACCGCACCCCCTTCCGCCCGGCCATCGAACAGCTCCGCGCCTACTTCGCCGGCCTGCTCACCCAATTCGATCTCCCCCTCGCCCCCGCCGGCACACCCTTCCAACTCTCCGTCTGGGACGCCCTCCGCCGCATCCCCTACGGCGAGACCACCACCTATTCCGCCCTCGCGAAGTCGATCGGCAAACCCACCGCCGTCCGCGCCGTCGGCGCCGCCAACGGCGCCAACCCCCTTCCCATAGTCATCCCCTGCCACCGCGTCATCGGCGCCGGCGGCAAACTCACCGGCTTCGGCGGCGGCCTCCCGGCGAAAGAAAAACTCCTCAAGCTCGAAAGCCGCCAGTTGCACATCCTCTAGGACTCTTCCTGGGGGACGTGCTACCAGGACTTTTCCGATACTTCCCGTCCAACTTGCACAATCATCCGCGCGTTGGGACACTGGTGGGGTCATGGCCACTCTGCGTCCAATGGAAGTCGGTTTGATGTTCTGGGGCGACCACGAACCCCTCAAGATGATCCGCGCCGTTAAGTCCCTCGGCCTCCGCTGCGGCCACCTCGGCTTCACCGGCGCCGTCGACCTCAACGGCCTCGCCCCGGTCTACACCAAGGCCCTCGCCGACGAGGACTTCACCGTCACCGCCGTCTTCGCCGCCTACGACGGCGAAAGCTACGCCGACATCCCCACCGTCCAGGCCACCGTCGGCTTCATCCCCCCGGCCACCCGCGAAGCCCGCGAGAAACGGACCTACGAAGTCATCGATATGACCGCCGCCATCGGCGTCCCCATCTTCGCCTGCCACATCGGCTTCGTCCCCCACGATACCTCCGACCCCGTCTACGCCCCCGTCCGCGACATGGTCCGCCGTATCTGCGACTACTGCGCCACCAAAGGCGTCACCTTCGCCCTCGAAACCGGCCAGGAACCCGCCGAAACCCTCCTCGCCTTCCTCGAGGACGTCAACCGCCCCAACCTCAAGCTCAACTTCGACCCCGCCAACCTCATCCTCTACGGCACCTCCGAACCCATCGCCGCCCTCAAACTCGTCGGCAAACACGTCGTCAGCGTCCACTGCAAGGACGGCAACTGGCCCGATAAGTCCAAGCCCGAATCCCTCGGCACCGAAATGCCCCTCGGCGAAGGCTCCGTAGGCATGGGCAACTTCATCAACACCCTCAAGGAAATCGGCTACTCCGGCGCCCTGACCATCGAACGCGAAGTCTCCCTCGACCAGGACCCCGACGATCGTCACCAGGCCAAGCTCGCCCACGTCGACGACATCAAAAAAGCCGTCTCCCTCCTCGAAACCCTCCGAGGCTAAATGTCCCGCCGCGTGCCCGTCGTCCGCTTCTCGAACGGCGGGCCGCGCCCCGATGACGACTTCCTCGCCGAGGAAGCCCCCCTCGAAATCCTCCTCGAACACTCCTTCAAAAACCAGCGCCGCTCCACCCCCTGGGGCATCACCCTCCGCACCCCCGGCCACGACCCCGACCTCGCCACCGGCCTCCTCTTCTCCGAAGCCCACATCCAAAGCCCAGCCGCTATCGCCGAGATCACCCACCTCGACCCCAACCGCCTTCTCGTCTCCCTCACCCCCGATATCGACATCGACCTCGCCCCCCCCCCCCCCCCCCCCCCCCCCCCCCGGCCCCTCCTCCCCCCCCCCCCCTCGACCTCGCCCGCCCCCGCGCCGCCTCCGCCGCCTGCGGCTTCTGCGGCTCCCCCAACCTCCCCGCCGCCGAACCCCTCGAAGACCACGGCTTCCGCCTCCCCTGGCCCGCCCTCGCCCAACTCCCCGCCGCTCTCGAAGCCTTCCAACTCGCCCACCAGAACACCGGCGCCATGCACGCCGCCGCCCTCTTCGATTCCGCCGGCCGCATCCTCGCCGTCCGCGAAGACGTCGGCCGCCACAACGCCGTCGACAAATTAATCGGTTGGGCCCTCCGCCAACCCGCCCTCGACCTCCAGCAAACCGGCCTCCTCCTCTCCGGCCGCGCCGGCTTCGAACTCCTCCACAAAGCCGCCCGCGCCCGCATCCCCTTCGTCGCCGCCATCGGCGCACCCACCACCCTCTCCGTCGACCTCGCCCGCCACGCCAACATCACTCTCGCCGGCTTCCTCCGCCCCGCCAAAGCCAACGTCTATACCGGCGCCTACCGCCTGTTACCTTAGAAAATTCTTCTCACCTTAGTCCCTTGCGTTTGGGTAATTTTGTCACATAGTACGCCTTGCCCCACGGGACTAAGTAACTCGTATTCCTTCCATCCGCCTCAATCCGCACCGTTTAGAAAAACACCTGATAAGGCCCCAATGAGACACTTTGTCTCATTCCCGTTTGGCCGCCAACGTGCCCTCTGAGGACAACCGTCCCGTAACGTCGGTAACCCGTCCTCGGAGGATCTCCCCTTGCACGCTGCTCGTATGCTGCTTCTGGGTCTGGCCGCGCTGTCGCTCACGCCCGCTCCCCTCGGAGCCGTCACGCTCCCCACCAATACCGGCACAGGCCTCTACGCCGAGTATTACCCCACTCCCGACCTCACCGGATCCTCCAAAATCCGCCGCACCGACCGCCAGGTCAACTTCGAGTGGTCCACCCGCCCACCCGATTCCACCCTCCCCGCCGACGCCTTCTCCATCCGCTGGTACGGCACCGTCGAAGCCCCCGTCACCGGCGACTACACCTTCGCCACCCTCGCCGACGACGGCGTCCGCCTCTGGGTCAACGGCCGCCAGCTCATCAACGACTGGACCGTCCACCCGCCCACCCTCCGCCGCGCCGCCCCCATCCGCCTCACCGCCGGCCAGCGCTACTCCATCAAGCTCGAGTACTACGAAAACACCGGCGGCGCCTCCGCCAAACTCCTCTGGTCCTACCCCGGCCAGGCCGAACAGATCATCCCCCAAACCCGCCTCTACGTCCCCGACCCCGTCGACTACCTCTCCGACCTCACCCCCGTCCGCCAGTCCAACGGCCTCGGCCCCGTCGAACGCGACATGTCCAACGGCGGCGCCCTCGCCAAAGACGGTAAGCCCCTGACCCTCAACGGCCTCAGCTTCTCCAAAGGCCTCGGCGTCCACGCCGACTCCGAAATCGTCTACAAGCTCGACCGCCTCTACGACGACTTCCGCGTCACCATCGGCCTCGACGACGAGGTCCCCTCCACCCAGGGCTCCGCCGTCTTCGAAATCTGGGTCGACGGCATGCTCAAGTTCGACTCCAGCCTCCACCGCGGCTCCTCCGTCCCCCAGTACGTGCGCGTCGACGTCACCGGCCGCGACGAACTCCGCCTCGTCGTCCGCAACGCCGGCGACGGGTCCACCATGGACCGCGCCGATTGGGCCGACGCCCACCTCATCCTCCAGTACGGCGGCGCCGCGCCCCCCGCCGCCACCGACATGGATCCCTACCTCAGCGAACTCCCCTGGAAGTCCGCCACCAACGGCTGGGGCCCCGTCGAACGCGACCTCTCCAACGGCGAATCCGTCGCCGCCGATGGCCGCCCCATCGCCATCAATGGCCGCCAGTTCACCTACGGCCTCGGCGCCCACGCCGCCTCCGACATCCAGTACGACCTCGCCAAAAACTTCTACCGCTTCATCGCCGACGTCGGCGTCGACGACGAAGTCCCCGCCGGTAAAGGCTCCGTCGTCTTCCACGTCTTCGGCGACGGCCGCAAGCTCTTCGAATCCACCCGCATGACCCAGGGCATGTCCCCCCGCCGCATCGACCTCAACGTCACCGGCATCGCCACCCTCCGCCTCGTCGTCACCGATGCCGGCGACGGCATCGCCTACGACCACGCCGACTGGGGCGGCGCCCGCCTCTACCGCGTCGGCGACACCCCGCCCGTCTCCGTCACCGCTCCCCCCGCCCCCACCGCCCTCACCGCCACCGCCGGCAACGCCAAGGTCACTCTGAAATGGACCGCCGCCGCCGGCGCGACCTCGTACAACATCTACCGCGGCGAAGCCGCCGGCCAGCAGTCCGCCACCCCCATCGCCATCGGCATCACCTCCACCACCTGGTACGACACCGCCGTCACCAACGGCAAGACCTACTTCTACAAGGTGGCGGCGTTCAATACCGGCGGCCTCTCCCCCCGGTCCAATGAAGCCTCCGCCCGCCCCGAGGCGCCCATCCTCGCCCCGCCCGCGCCCAACCTCCTTACCGCCGTCCCCGGCAACGCGCAGGTCACCCTCACCTGGGCCGCCGCCCCCGGCGCCGTCACCTACAACGTCTACCGCGGCACCGCCTCCAACAGCCAGTCCTCCACCCCCGTCGCCACCGGCCTCACCGCCCTGACGTTCACCAATACCGGCCTCACCAACGAGACGACCTACTTCTACAAGGTCGCGGCCGTCAACACCGGCGGAACCAGCCCCCGCTCCAACGAGCTCTCCGCCAAACCCACCGCCCCCGTCTCCCCGCCCGTCGATATCTCCGCCGCCGACCGCGCCCTCTGGCGCCTCCTCCGCCAGGCCACCTGGGGCCCCACCCAGGCCGAATTCGACCGCCTCAAACAGATGGGCGCCCCCGCCTGGCTCGACGCCCAGTTCAACACCCCACCCGCCGACTACCCCGACGCCCTCCTCACCCAGAGCCTCGAGTGGACCGAAGAGCACTTCTTCCGCAACGCCCTCAACAGCCCCGACCAGCTTCGCCAGCGCGTCGCCTGGGCCCTCTCCCAGATCTGGGTCGTCTCCGGCGTCGAGGTCACCCGCGCCGAAGCCATGGTCCCCTACATCCGCACCCTCCACGGCCGCGCCTTCGGCAACTTCTACGACCTCATGCGCGACGTCACCCTCTCCCCCGCCATGGGCGAGTACCTCGACATGGTCAACAACAAGAAGGCCTCCGGCGCCTTCATGCCGAATGAAAACTTCGCCCGCGAGGTCCTCCAGCTCTTCACCATCGGCCTCGTCCAGCTCAACCCCGACGGCTCCCCCCGCCTCGACGCCTTCAACCAGCCCATCCCGACCTACTCCCAGAACGACGTCCTCGAACTCGCCCGCGTCTTCACCGGCTGGACCTATGCCGATTTCAACGCCGGCCAGCCGACCAGGCTGAACCCGCCCCGCTACGACGTCCCCATGGAAGCCGTCGAGGCCTTCCACGACACCGGCGCCAAACGCTTCCTCGGCGTCGACGTCCCGCCCAACCTCACCGCCGCACAGGACCTCGAAAACGCGCTCCAGATCATCTTCCGCCATCCCAACGTCGGCCCCTTCATCAGCCGTCAGCTGATCCAGCGCCTCGTGACTTCGAACCCGTCCCCGGCCTACATCTCTGCCGTCGCGGCCGTCTTCAACAACAACGGCTCCGGCGTCCGCGGCGATCTCCGCGCGGTCGTCCGCGCCATCCTCACCCACCCCGAGGCCCAGCTCGTCGCCCCCACCGCCGGCAAGCTCGCCGAACCGGCCCTCTTCATCACCCGCCAGCTCCGCGCCATCGGCGGCAACGTCACCGACTTCCCCTTCATGGCCGACCACTCCGCCGACATGGGCCAGCGTATCTTCCACTCCCCGTCGGTCTTCAACTACTTCTCCCCCAACTACCGCATCGCTGGAACCGCCCTCACCGCCCCTGAGTTCCAGGGCTACAACACCGCCACCGCCGTCATCCGCGCCAACTTCACCTCCCGGCTCCTCTCCGGCTCCTTCGGCACCGCGGTCACCCTCGACCTCGACCCCTGGCTCGCCCTCGCCGGCGACGCCGGCCTCCTCGTCAACCGCCTCAACGCCGTTGCCTTCGGCGGCACCCTCTCCGCCGATTCCCGCAACGCCATCATCGCCGCCGTCACCCGTTCGCCCAACCCGCGCGAGAAGGTGCTCACCGCCCTCTACCTCGCCTTCACGTCCTCCCAGTTCCAGGTCGAGCACTAAAAGGAAAATGAATATGAAAACCCGTCGCCAATTCCTAGAATCCTGCCGCACCCTCGCCGCGGCCGGGGCCGGCGCGCAGTTGATCCGCCTCGGCCATATGTCGGCGTTCGCCCAGACCGCCCCCAACTACCGCGCCCTCGTCTGCATCTTCCTGTTCGGCGGCAACGACGGCAACAACATGATCGTCCCCCTCGACGCCGCCCGCTACCAGGCCTACCAGACCATGCGGCCCAATATCGCCCTCCCCGCCGCCAACCTCCGGCCCGTCGCCGCCGGCAACGGCCAGGTCCCCTACGGACTCCACCCCCGCCTCGTCAACCTCCAGCGCCTCTACAACGAGCGCAAGGCCGCCATGATGTTCAACGTCGGCACCCTCGTCCAACCCACCACGAAAAACAATCTCAATAGCGCAACTTTACCGCGTAATCTTTACTCGCATTCCGACCAGACCTCCCAGTGGCAGACCTCGAACCCTCTCGCCTCGGGCGGTCCGGGCTGGGGCGGGCGTATCGCCGATCTCCTTTCCGGTGCCAACGCCTCCACCTTCCCTATGGGCGTTTCCACCCAGGGGAACTCGGCGCTCCTCACCGGCGTCAACTCCCGCCCCATCAGCCTAACTCCCGGTTCTTCATTGGGTTTGCGCCGCTTCGGCGATTCCACCGCGATGAACGCCCGCGAGGCCGGCCTCCAGCAGCTCCTGACTTTCGATACCGGCATGCAGATGATCGGCGCCGCCTCCGGCGTCATGTCGAGCGCCATCCGCGCCGCGCAGGAGATCAACGCCGCCCTCGCCGGCGCCACGCCCCTCGCCACCGTCTTTCCGCAGACCGGTTTGGGCCGCCAATTGCAACAGGTAGCGACAGTGATGCGAGTCCGTCAAACGCTTGGCATGAACCGGCAGATCTTTTTCTGCGGCATGGGCGGCTTTGACAATCACTCCGACCAACTCCCCGCGCACGATAACCTCATGGGCCAGCTCGACGCTGCCCTCGGGGCCTTCCAGACGGCGCTGGAGCAGGATCTGCAAATTTCGAATGAGGTAACGACCTTCACCGAAAGTGAGTTTGGCCGTACCGGCAACCCGTCGAGTTCCAATGGGTCCGACCACGCCTGGGGCAGTCATCATTTTGTCCTTGGTGGCAGCGTCAACGGAGGCGAAGCGTACGGGACATTCCCCACGCACGCCCTCCGCGGCCCTGACGATGCGGGCAGCCGCGGCCTTTGGATCCCGACCACCGCGCTCGACCAGTACGCGGCTACGATGGCCGCCTGGTTCGGGCTCGGCACGGGCGATATCAATTCAGTTTTCCCCAACCTGCGCAACTTCCCGGTTGCGAACCTCGGGTTCTTGCGTTAGGCGGGGGGGTAGCGGACCACAGCGGAGCAAGGACGCTCCGGTGGTCCTGCGGCCGGTTCTTTCCGGCGGCGACTGCGGGCGAAGGACCGCCCATCGCCAATGGAAAACCCAGACGCCGCGCACCGTAGTGGCTTCGGTGCGCGGCGATTTTTTTGCCCGGCGCCCCTGTGGAAAACCCCGTGGAAAACATGTGTCTTCATCGTGCATAAACGAGCCTACTCCCGTAGAATCATGAGTTTCTGAATTCCACGCCCCGGTGGAAAACTCTGCGCTGGGCGCCGTTTCTGCCGTCTGCGGTGACCTCGTTGCGCGCCAGCGGCATTGCCGCCGCGCACGATTGTCACTAGTTGGAATCAGACCGCGCTTCAAGTCTTAGAGCCGGCCATGCCGGATTTTTCAATCTCTTGGAGCACAGATGCGTACTCTCATGATCCTTCTGCTCACGGCTTGCGCCCTTTTCAGTCAGCGGATCTTCTACAGTCCCGATCGCGACAAACTCGGGCAGGAAGCCGCGGCGATCGCCGGCAAACTGGCCAGTGACCCCATTACGAAAAGACATCTGCGGAACCTGTCGATTATCGAGTCTCAGCAGATCGATTCCGTCATAAAGGACGGGCACCTGACCATGCGCGCCAAGCTCAATTCCCTCAGCACATGGCAGGACGTCAGCAGGGTTCTCTCTGGGGCCCTCGACGTACTTCCGGGTACCGTGCGTACGGCTGCTCTCAGCGCTCGCGGAACAGCAAGAACGTTCAGCCGGGCCAACGCGGTCAAATCCCTCATGAGTGCGCGCGAGGGTCTGCAGTCATCGCTCGAGATTGCTCCCCAAAAGGCTTCGGACAAGAAGTCCGTCACAATGCGGGATCAGCCGGATAAAAAGGAGACTGCCACTTGGGCTGATCCGGCCCTCGCGCGCATCGCCGATGCCGAACAGCTCCTCTCTCTGTACGAGAGCCTCAGCGGAAGTAAAGCCGCGGGCGCGCCGGAGGCGCTCGACGAGATCGAGAAGGGCATCCGCGAACTCCAGGCCATGAGCGCAACGGTCGCGGGTATCGCCTCTTCCGACGCCGGAGTTTCCCCGGACCCTCGCAGCCTTATGCCCTCCCGCGAAAAACTCCTGCTCCAGTATGCGGACGCCGAAGCCATCCGCATCAAAGAACTGACCGCCATCCGCGTCGCCAACGCTCTCTATATCGCCGACCTCCGGCTTCGCGTCTCCGACTCCATCGCCACCCTGAAATCCCTGGGGATTTGGAACGCGCCGGAACACATCGAGGTCACACTGAACGCGAATGCCGCGGCCGGCGATCGAAACCGCCAACGCTACGCGCTCGAAGCCTTGCATGTAACCGCCGCCGCTGCCGCCTTCAACCAGACCCCCGCCTCCATTCGGCTGCTCAGGGAATCGCTCGCCAATCGCCGCCACTCCGCACGCCGCGACGCCATCTTCAACGGCGCCTACGAGGCCGCACTCAAGGCCGCCGCCGAACGGCTCCGCGACTACCATGCCGCCGGCTTCAAGAAGGATCAGATTGCCTCCCTTCTTTACCACCTCTCCGGCATCGTCTCCTTGCCGAAACTTGCATTCTGATCTACACCGCAAAGGACTCCTCCATGAAACGTCTCCTTCTCCTCAGCGCCGTTCTCATCCTCGCCGGTTGCGATGGCCGCGCCATCCGCTTCGCGCGCAATACCGCGGACTTGCTTTCCGAGTACCAGACCCGCATCGACAGGCAAATCACGGATTCTACGGATTTCTACCAGCAGGCCGCCAACCGCCTCGCCGCCGAAGAAGCCCGCATGGCCGTGCAGGCCCTGCACACCGAACGCCTCGAACGCTCCCTTACCCTCGAAGTCGACTATCGCGAGAGCCGTAAACCTGTCTCACACTATCGCGCCCACCTTCGTGACTACGCCCAACATCACTTCGACCAGCAGCGCCTCTGGATAACCGCCGAACTCGACGGCTCTACCCCGTACCTGGCCCAGATCATGGCGCTCGAGTCGGATAAGGCCACCGTTGAGGCCTTCCAGAAGGTTCTCTCCAGCCTC